>JAKBFR010000047.1 GCA_021837545.1 Bacillota bacterium
ATCAGGTATATGTTTAGTAACAACTGCACCAGCACCAACTAATGCGTATTTACCTATATTGTGGCCACATACAATTGTTACATTTGCACCAATAGATGCGCCAGTACCAATTATAGTATCTTTATATTCAGCCTTTCTTTCAATAAAACTTCTTGGATTAACTACATTGGTAAATACACAAGACGGACCTAAAAATACATCATCTTCACAAATGACACCTGTATAAACAGATACATTATTTTGTATTTTTACCCCATTTCCAAGTTTCACGCCTGGTGATATTACAACATTCTGACCTATATTGCACTTTTCCCCGATTTCACAATTACTCATAATGTGAGAAAAGTGCCATATCTTTGTTCCATCTCCTATTTTAACATTATCATCTACATAACTTGATTCATGTACAAAATAATTATTCTCCATAAATTAATCCTCGCCTATTCTTTTATACTCTCAACTATATAATTTATTTCTTGCTCTGTTAATTCTGGATAAACTGGTATTGCAAAAGTTCTATGTGATAGATACTCTGCAACTGGCATATCGCCTTCTTTATATCCAAGGTCTTTATATACCTTTTGCAGGTGTAGTGGAACTGGATAATATACTCCTGTTGCTACACCCCTTTCTTTAAGTTTATTTAATATAGCATCTCTATTTTCACATTGTAATATATATTGATGATAAACTGTTTCATTTTCTTCATCAATAATAGGTACTACTACATTTAAATTTTTTAATTTTTCATCATATATTTTAGCTATTTCTCTTCTTCTACTATTCCATTTATCTAAATGGGGTAATTTAACCCTTAAAATCGCTGCTTGAATTGCATCTAATCTTGAATTAACTCCAATTAAATAATTATAATATTTTAACGGATTATATACAGTATCATCTCCGCCTTTAAATGTTTCTATTTCTTCTGTTATATTATTTAATAAATTATAAGCCTTTTGACCAGTTTCTCCACTTCCATGAGTTCTTAATGCTCTTGCTATAGTTGCTATATTATCATCAGAAGTCACTATCATTCCGCCATCGCCCGCACATGAAAGATTTTTAGTTGGGAAAAATGAGAAACAAGCTACATCGCTTAATGTTCCTATCATTTTCTCTTTATACTTAGAACCTACAGCTTGACAGGCATCTTCAATAACTTTCAAATTATATTTTTGAGCTATTTGATTAATTTCATCCATCCTAGCACTTTGCCCAAATATATGAACTGGTATAATAGCTTTTGTCTTTTTAGTTATTTTTTCTTCTATCTTAGTTGGATCTATATTAAAAGTTTCTTTTTCTACATCAACAAAAACAGGTATTGCACCAACAGCTGAAATAACTTCTGCTGAAGCGAAATAGGTAAATGGTGAAGTTATTACTTCATCTCCATGTCCTATCCCTAAAGATTTTAATGCAATAACTAATGCATCAGTTCCATTACCTACTGATATTGCATGTTTAACTCCTATATATTCTGCAAATTCTTTTTCAAATTCTGTTACATTCTTACCCATAATATAACTTGCAGAAGAAAGCACCTCTTTAGTTACTCTATCTAAATCTTCAGCAATAGACTTATATTGAGCTTTTAAATCAATTAATGGAATATTCATTTTCCTCGCTCCTTAACTCTACTTTAAATATGTTGTTTACGTCCACTTTGTTTCATAAAACTAACATGAATATTTTAACATACTTAAATGGATAAATAAACTTTTTGTTTTCTTAAGTTTAATCTTGTCAATATTTATTTATAGGATACCATTCATTTGGTAATAGTATCTTATATTTATTAGTTATATATCTATCATCAATAAGCAAAACTCTGCCTGTATCAGTTTCAGTTCTTATTACTCTACCTGCAGCTTGTTGTACCTTATTTATACCGGGGAATACATAAGCATAATCATAACCCTCATCTTTATAGAATTCTTTTATTATTTCGTTTTTCATAGCTATCATGGGATATCCTACGCCTATAATTATAGCTCCTATTAGCTGCTCTCCTGGTAAATCTATACCTTCCGAAAACATACCACCTAAGACACAAAACATCAGTAAATTATTATTTGTTTTAAAATTTTTTAAAAACTCACTTTTTTCATCTTCACTCATATTCTGTTTTTGCTTTATAAGTTCAAATTGTGTTAGATTTAACTTACTCATTTCATCCCATAATAGTTCCATATATGCATATGATGGTGAAAAAACTATGTAGTTTCCCAACTGCTCACTTGTAAAATCACAAATTTTATCTTTAACAAATTCCAATGTTCTTTTTCTATGTGTATATCTAATATTAATTGGACTAACATGAACCTTTAGATTTTCCTTTTTAAATGGTGATGGAAGCTTTAATCTATAAGTTGCATCATGTCCGCCAAGCATACTTATGTAGTATTTTATCGGAGATATAGTTGCTGAAAAGAAAATCACTGAGTAACATTTTGATAAATATTCTTTTAAATTCTTAGCTGGATTTACACAATACAAAGTTAATTTAAGTTCCTGCATCTCTTTTTCCATACACGTTATATAATTTTCATCATATAGCTGCATAGTAGAAACAAACGCATTTACATCAAAGTACAGTTGCAATATATCTTCATAACCATCAAATTTATTTCCTCTTACTAAAATTTCTTCACTCTCTTTTAAGTAGAGTTGTAAATACTTGTTTAACTCTTTAGGTGATTCTCCTTCATAAAACCATTCCACCTCTTTATGATCACATTCATTTCTTAAATCAATAAAATAATTATTAATTTTGTCTAATACAGAATGTAATTTATTAAGTTTACCTTTAGACAACTTTTTACATTTCAATATCTGATTTTTGGATAATGATGCTGAATACATATTTCTTGCTCTATCTATTAAATTATGTGCTTCATCAATTAAAACTATATTTCCTTTGCTTTCTAATACTCTGCCTAATGATGCCCTTGGATCAAAAATATAATTGTAATCACCTATAATCCCATCACAATAAAGACTTAAATCTAATGAGAGTTCAAAAGGGCATACTTTATATTTTTCAGCATATTTCTGCAATATTTCCGAGGAAATTCTTTCTTCATTCTTAAGAATGTATGATATTACATTTTTCACCTTATCATAGTAGTCTTTTGCATATATACATTTTTCAGGATTGCAATCAAAAGTTTCATTAATGCATATTTTTTCTTTTGCAGTAATTGTAATACTCTTAAATCCCAACCCTTCTTGTCTTAATTTTTCAAATGTATCTTGCGCAACTTCTTTATTTATAGTTTTAGCCGTCAAATATATAATCCTTTTTCCAAGGCCTTGCCCTAATGCTTTTACTGCTGGAAATATGGTTGATATTGTCTTACCAATTCCGGTTGGTGCTTGAGTAAATAACATTTCTTTTTCTTTTATAGTTTGATATGATATACTAATTAATTTTCTTTGACCTTCTCTATATTTTTCAAATGGAAACTCAAGAATTTTTATTGAATCATCCCTAATGCTTTTTTGTTGAGATATTAAAACATTAAATTCTTCATATTCCTCTAATATTTTTAAAGTGAAATTTTCTAATTCTTGTATATTAAATTTTTTCTCAAAGCTTTTTACTTCACTTGTTTCAAGTTGCATATAGGATAATCTTATATAAATCTCTTGAAGTTTATTTTGCTTCCCATAAATTAATGCATATACTTTTGCTTGAGCCCAATGTACTTCATTTGAATCATCTATATATGCAAAGCTCTTATATGTAGATTTAATTTCCTCAATTATGGTTCTATCTTTCTGTATTATAATTCCGTCTGACCGTCCTTCAATCGTTATTAAACTTTTATCCATTTCAAATTCGTAAGTTAAATATACTTCCTTTTCATAGTTCTCATAGATCTTGGAATTGTCATCTTGAAGCTTTTGATGTGCTCTTATACCCTCTGTAGCTCTTGCACCTCCTACAAATCTATTATCTATATTACCTTTTTTTAAGCAAAATTCAACTAAATTTCTTACAGATTCTCTTATAATAATTTTATTCATAAATTAATTCCTCTCTGTAATCAAGATTAGGTACATTCAAAAAATGACAAGTCAATATGATAGTCTATTTGACTTGCTATTTTCTTTCATGTACCTTAAGAATTTTCTAAATACTTATAAAACACTTACTAAATCGGTGTCATTTCAAATACCCATCTAATAAGTGCTTTAATTATATTCTATCCATCTTATAATTTTATTTTAGTTATTCTGTATCATACTCTTTTACTATTTTTTGCACTAATTTCTTAATAACACTTGCTTCTGCTATTAAAGACAATACTAATAGAAAAATTTTTATTCTTTCTTGGTCTTTATCTTTCAAATCAAAATTCTTTATTATTTCTTCCAATTTATCTTCATGATTTAATGATGTAATCAAATAGTCATCTAAGCTTTCTTTTTGTATTTGTGTGAAAGTCTTATAAGTTTCTTCCCATGATAATATATCATCGCTTCTATCATTAACCTCATTAAAGGCAAGTCTAAAAACTTTTTTAATTTCTTCCGTTGTTAAAAGTGGCCTCATATAACTAAGCAATACTAACTGTATTAAATGCATTTTAGTATATCCTCTTTTTTTGCCATCCTCTGGTTTAGTTATAACTTCACTTTTAGTATAATTTTGTACTATATTATTAGTAAATTTTTCATCAACAAATTTATCATTTAAATAATCTATAACTTGAGATAGAAATAAATCATATTTAGGAAGGTCTTCATATGAAACTAAACTCCCCTTCGATAATTCTTCTGCTAACTCTTTTATATAGTCTGAATCAAATTTTCTCTCCATTTTATACACCTATACTTTCCACTTTTATCTACATATATTATATAGTAACTATCAACTCATTACAAGTTATTTCAAACATTATCACATGGATTTTTATTGCCACATTTGCTCATTGCTGACCTTATTAATATTATACGACATATTTATATTCTTTTAAATATAATTGACTTTTGAAAAAAATATCTAATTTATGTAATTCATCGACATTATTATATATAGTATTTGTTTTTATGATAAAGAATTTACTAATTCTTTTTATGCTTTTATTTGTAAATTTTTTTTATAATTTATGAGTCTAACATAAACTCCGATGTTACTTACAGCTTATATCTGTTGATATAACCTCTATTTATCTTGATTTACTATGTTGCAATTAATCTTATGATTTATAAATAAACCCCCTTGACTTTTCTAAAATATGGTAGTATATTTTATATAAGATGTTTATTTAAGTTGAAATTTGTAATTTCTTATAAATTAAAGTAAAGTTTTTATTGACTTTATATTACAAGCTTGGTAATATATCATTATAGAATGTCGAATTGTGGAATTAGGAGGAATTTTTATGAAATCAACAGGTGTAGTTAGAAGAGTGGACGAGCTAGGAAGAATAGTTATTCCTATAGAACTTAGAAGAACTTTAGATATTGCAGAAAAAGATGCATTAGAAATTTATGTAGATGGAGAGCAAATAATCTTAAAGAAATATGAACCAGCTTGTATATTCTGTGGAGATGCAAGAGATGTAATAAACTATAGAGGCAAAAACATTTGTACTAAATGTCTAGAACAAATTAAAACTTCTACTAATTTTTAATAATGTTTAACATACTTAGTATCAAATAAATTATGTACTTAAGAAGATAGCCTATCTCATTTTTGAGATAGGCTATCTTCTTAAGTTAAGCATATAAAAAATAATTAATTAAAAATGCAATGTATATTTTAGCTTTTTATCTTCTTGAATATGCCTTAACTATATATTCGTTGAAAATTTATACACTTCGCTTTTAGGTAACTCTCTTTCTTTAGCTACAAGCTTTATCGCGTCTTTCTTATTTATACCATCATTTATATATTTAAGTATATGTTCTTCAATAGATAAATTAATCCATGCTTCTTTTTTCTCTTCTTTTATATCCTCAAGTTTTTTACCTTCTAATACAAGCACAAATTCTCCTCTAGGTTTATTCTGTGTAAAATATAGTAATGCTTGGTTTAAGGTATTTCTATATATTTCCTCATATATCTTAGTCAATTCCCTACATACTGCAATCTTTCTATCTCCAAATGTATCTAATAAAAATGTCAACGTATCTATTAATCTGTGAGGTGATTCGTAAAATATAAGTGTTTCTTGACTTTGCAGAAGTTCATCAGTTACAATTTTTCTATCTTTATTTTCTCTAGGTAAAAAACCTCTAAATAAAAATTTAGTTGTATCTAATCCTGAGTAAACTAATGCTGTAGTTATAGCAGTTGCTCCTGGAAGTACTTCAAAATCAATCATTTTTTCTATACATCTTTCAACTATAACACTTCCCGGGTCTGATATTCCTGGAGTTCCAGCATCAGATACCAATGCAACATTCTTCCCTTCCATAAGTAAATCTATAATTTTATCGCTTTTGCTTTGCTCGTTAAACTTATGATAACTTATCAAAGGTTTTTTAATCTCGAAATGATTTAATAATTTTAATGTCTGTCTAGTATCTTCTGCTGCTATCATATCAGCTTCTTTCAATGTTTCCAACGCTCTTAATGTAATGTCCTTTAAATTTCCAATAGGAGTTGGTACTAAATATAATTTCCCATTTTTCATATTATGTCCTCCAATATATTGAATCTATTTCCTTAGTATACTTTCCATTCTCATCATAAACATATAATGGAGCCTCCCACTTCAAATATGCTCCACCATCTCTTTGACCTTCAACTAATACAATATTAGGGGCCTTCCCTATTTTAGGATGTATCATTTTCACTCTTTTAGGTTCTATTTTATATTTTCTCATTAAAGTAAATATATCTGCTAATCGTTCAGGTCTATGTATCATAAAGAGTCTTCCATTATCTTTTAATAAGACTCTTGAAGCAGAAATCACATCTTCTAAATTGCATAATATTTCATGTCTAGCTATAGCCAACTTATCATTTGGATTAATAATCCCTGCATTGTTTAGCTTATAAGGTGGATTTACTGTAACAACATCAAATTTTTCAAGCTTTTTTAAAAATTCTATGTTTTTTAAATCTTCGTTTAAGAAAAAAACCTTTTCCTCTAATGAATTTAACTTTACACTTCTTTTAGCCATCTCAACCATATCTTCTTGAATTTCTAATCCATATACAATTTCAGGCTCATATTTACCATATATTAAAAATGGAATTATTCCTGTTCCTGTACATAAATCAATTACTTTATGCTTATTTTTTACATTCGCAAAATCTGATAATAAAACAGCATCTATTCCAAATTTAAATCCATCTTTTTTTTGAATTAAATTCAAATTTTTAAGTTGTAAATCATCTATTGCTTCATCTTCTTTTATGTATTTCAATTTGCTATCCATATTACTCTTCCTTTACTTTAATCTCATGTACTATTTTCATCCAATTTAATATATTCCTTCATAAAGCGAAACTTAGCTTCAGATGGAGTTTTACCCTCAAGGGGCACAATGTCTAGGTGCCTCTTGAAGGTAAATCTTCAACTGAAGGTTAATTAAACTTATACCCCACTTAAGGAATACAACTTCTAAACGAATTTGCATAAGTTAGAGTAACCAAATACAAGATTTAGACTCTCACTTATCTCACATTATAACATCACAAATTAAAATACAAAAGCCCTCCTGTATCTAAACAGAAGGGCTACAAATTAAAATCACATATTAAACATACTTACTTGTTATTTTTTTAAATATCTATTAACAACTAATTTGTTATGTTTACTAATTAAGGACTCTTCTTGCTGCATAAAAACTATAGACTGGTGCAACTTTAACTACATCACCTGTTTGTGGTGCATTAATCATTTCACCATTACCCACATATATTCCAACATGGCCTGGATGTGTAAATACTAAATCCCCAGGTTGAAGTTGATCTTGACTAACTGATTGACCAACATTAATTTGTGAATATGTTGTTCTTGATATGTCTATTCCCGCTGCATTCTCATACACATATTGGGTAAATCCTGAACAATCAAAATTTGCTGAACCTGTTGCTCCATACACATAAGGTTTTCCTAATTGTGCATATGCTTCATTTAAAATTGCTTGTGCATTTCCAGCTGATGGTACAGATACTGACGAACCTGATTTTCCTCTACTTGGTGTTACTGTTTTAACCTCAGCTGCTTTTTTTCCTGCATATGCTACTTTAGCCTTCTCAATTTTTTCATTTATTTCTGTAGTGACAATTTCGCTCTTAATTTGATTGTCTCTAATATTTCTCAATTGAGTAATAGCTGATTGAAGATCTGCTGCTGAACTATTTGAGTTATTTATAACATCATATTGAGATTTTACAAGATCTCTTTCTAATTGTGATAAATATTGTGAATCAAATTTACTTTTTTCATCCTTAGCTTGGCTTACCAAAACCTCTTGGTCTTTCTTCTTTACATCTAAATCAACTAAAGTAGCTTGTACTTCTTTGTTGAGCTCATCTATTTCAGTTTTTTTATCCTCTAAAGATTGCATTTTATTATTTAATTCTTCTTTTTTACTAGTAACATCTTCTATAGCCGCTTTATCTTTTCCTACAATTTTACTTATCGCCTCTGCTCTAGAAAAGAAATCACTTGTTGATTCTGATTCAAGTATAAAATTTAGATAACTAAACTCTAAATCACCTGACATATACATTGCTTTAACTCTTTGTCCCAAAGCTAAATCTAATGTGTTCATTTCTTTTTTGCATTGTTCAATATCTTTTGTAGTATTATCAATAACCTTGTTAATGTTGACTATCTCTTTTTTATTTTTATCTACTGTTAATTGTAGTGGTTCTATTTGTATATCTAAATCGTAAATCTTACTCTGAATATCTGCTATTTTATTTTCAATTTCTGCATATTTCTGTCTTGAATCACTCAATTGTTGATTATCTGGCGTCGCAAACGCAGGTATGGAACTACCTATAACGATTACGGTTGCTAACATAATAGCTAGAATTTTATTTTTCATTCATTATCGGTCTTTAAAAACCTTCCCTCCCCATCCTCTGTATTCTTTCCAATTATATCACTTTAATTAAAAATGAACAATTGGTATATATGGCGAGAAATTAATTTATTCTCCTATTATCTGTATATCGTCCATATTCCCCTCTTTTTCTAACTCATGCTATATATTTGTTATTATAGCGTATTCATAAACATTTATATGCATAGAACCATCAATAGTCACTATAATAAATTCCATTTCATATTTATAATTTGAGCATATATATATGGAAAATCCTTGACATCAAAATTCCTTGAATATATAATTAAATATATCTTCGGGGTGTAGCGCAGCTGGGAGCGCGCGTGGTTTGGGACCATGAGGTCGCAGGTTCGATCCCTGTCACCCCGACCAAAAATATTATTAATTATACTTGTTTTAACTTAAGGGATTATCCTTAAGTTTTTTTATTATTTAGGAGGTACTTTATGTTAAATGATATTAAAGGTGCGATATTCGATTTGGATGGTACTCTAGTTGATTCTATGTGGGTTTGGACTCAAATTGACGTTGACTATCTTAAAATGAAGGGATATTCCATGCCTGACGATTTAAGAAGTGAAATTGTGCATTTAAGCTTTGCTCAAACAGCTGTTTACTTTAAAGAAAAATTTAATCTCGATGATTCAATCGAAAAAATCACTCAAGATTGGCATGATATGGCATTTGACCATTATTCTAATAATGTTAAATTAAAATTAGGTGTTAAAGATTTTTTAAATATGTTAAAAGCTTTAAAAATAAAAATCGCCTTAGCTACTAGTAATTCAATTCCATTATTAGAAGCTTGTTTGAAAAACAATGGCATTTATCATTATTTTGATTCAATTACAACGACTGATGAAGTTTCTACTGGTAAAGATTGTCCTGATGTATACTTATTGGCTGCTAACAAGTTAGGTATTCATCCAAAGGATTGTTTAGTATTTGAAGATATATTACCTGCTGTACAAGGCGCAAAAGCAGCTAACATGAAGGTTATTGCAGTTGAAGATACTGAGTGCTTAGACTCTAAGGAGGACCTCCTTAAATATGCAGATAAATATATCCATTCTTTCGAAGAGTTATTATAGATTCACTTATAACTGCATCGACCATTAATGATTACTACTTTTAATTTAACATATAAGTATACCCAATTAGAAATGAAGGTCCTGCTTTTGTGGAAGTGTTACATTGAAGATTTCGTTGTAGATATTTCTTTAGTAGAAGTTGTTCCAAAATGCTTGTTCAAAGCTTGCCTTTGAGGCTAGCATTTTTGGTACTACTTCTGCTATTAGAAATTCACAACTAAATCTTCACGTAACCTGAACAAATGCATGACCTTCATTTCGGCAGATTATATGTATGAATATGGACGATTATTTTCTTTCTACTCCATATTTAGCTTCTAATTCTTTTAATATTTGATCATATTTTGTGTGTTGGTTTTCTTGTAATAATTGATTTAAAACACTATCTTTTACTTCATCAAAGCTTTTAACTGAAGCTTCATTTTTTGAGTCTACTACTATTAAATGATATCCAAATTGAGTCTTTACAGGATCACTAAGTTCTCCTATTTCTGCTGTAAAAGCAGCTTCTTCAAATTCTGGAACCATCATTCCTCTTGAAAATTCTCCTAAATTTCCACCTTGTTGATTTGATGGACATGTTGAATACTTCATTGCAGCATCACTAAAAGATAAAGTTCCATTTTCAATCTCTTCTTTTGCTTTTTTAGCTTCTTCTTCAGTTTCAACTAATATATGTTTAGCTGAAACCATTGCTGGTTGACCAAAAGTTTCTTTATTATCTTCATAATATTTCTTGACTTCTTCATCTGTAACAGTTACATCAGCTAATATTTTATTTATTGCCATTGAAGTTATAACTTCTTTTGATATATTTTCTATCGCATCTTTATATTCTTGTGTTTTATCTAATTCTATTTCTTTTCCAAACTTATTCATTAATTCAAATGAAATTAATTGCTCTACTAATTGTTTCTTCTTATCTTCAGTTTGTAATGCCCCTCTTTGTTCTTGAGGATATCTAGTAATTATTGTATTTAAGTCTTTTTCTGTTATTTCATTTCCTGCAGCAACTGCTAATATCTTATTTTCCATGTAAATTCTCCTTTTATATAATTATTTTTATAGTTCTTTTTAATTCAAGTTTTATGTACCTTTTTATTTTAACAGTATCAAGCGTATCTAACAATAATATAAACCAATAAATTTGAAATTTATGAATAAGGAGTTTTTTTGAAGATGCCTTATACATAAATTTGTCACAAACTGTTATACTAATCTTGGGTGATGTTATGTTTGAAGTATTAAAAAATGATTGGAAAATTTATTTAGAATCTGAATTCCAAAAAGATTATTATATTAAATTAAGAAAATTTCTAGTAAACGAATATAATTCTAAAATTGTTTACCCAAATATGTATGATATTTTTAACGCACTGCATTTTACACCTTATGAAAATGTTAAAGTCGTCATATTAGGGCAAGATCCTTATCATGGTCCAAATCAGGCACATGGACTGAGTTTTTCTGTTAATCCTGGCGTAAAAGCTCCACCATCTTTAATTAACATCTACAAGGAATTAAAAACTGATTTAGGTTGTTATGTTCCAAACAATGGTTACTTAAAAAAATGGGCTGATCAAGGAGTCCTATTGTTGAACACAGTACTTACAGTTAGGGATGGAGAAGCTAATTCTCATAGAAACAAAGGGTGGGAAGAGTTCACGACTAAAGTCATAGAAGTATTAAATGACAAACAAAATCCTATAGTATTTATCCTTTGGGGTAATAATGCTATTTCAAAAGCAAGCTTAATTACTAATCCAAAACATCTTATAATTAAATCAGTCCATCCTAGTCCCCTATCTGCATCAAGAGGATTCTTTGGCAGTAAACCATTTTCACAAACAAATAATTTTTTAATTTCAATTAACCAATCACCAATTGATTGGCAAATTGAAGATATATAAATAAATCTTATATAAAATTAATTATATATATTGCAATTATCAATACTTAATTATTATATTATTTTTCAAATTCGCAATGAATAATTATTCTTGCAACATATATATACATAATTATAAACTTTTGAAACACTCATTATTTATATTTAGTGTATAATATTTGCAAGACATACTCAAAGAATAGCAGGTCTGTATTTGTGTGATATGTCTAAACTATTTAAGGAGCTGGTGATTTTATGGATTATAAATTTGTTTATGAAGGTAAAGAATTTGTACTAACAGAAGAAAATTGTGAAGGGATTTTTTTTGATTCTGAAAATGAAGTTACAGGTTTATCTGTAGCTACAATATTAAATGCTTTAAACGAAGGCGAAGAAGTCAACTTCTCAAATGAATATTATGCTGGTAACTGTTCTTGCAATACTCAAGATCAAATAAATAAGGCTTATCGTTACTTAGAATATCACTTTTATGTATATACAAAGAATAATGAATATGTATTAAATACTCTTGGTGAAGAATATAAAAGCACATCTTTTAATAGATTGTTCAGTTTAGGTAAAATTAATGACAGTTATATAGTTAATATAACTGTGTGTCCTAATTGCGGTACTTATTCAATAGAAATTGATCAATGTGACGTTTAATTTATACCATCAAGAATCACAATGTTACAAATAATTGTAACCATAAGTTAAGGCTATCTCATAATAGTAGTCTAATGAGATAGCCTTAAATATAATTTTGCACTTTTTAAATTCTATTAAAGTAAAAAAAGCACTAACTTAAGTTAGTGCTTTTTATGGTGGCTCGAACTGGAATCGAACCAGTGACACGAGGATTTTCAGTCCTCTGCTCTACCGACTGAGCTATCGAGCCATCTTACCTGGCAACGTCTTACTCTCCCACACAGTCACCCGTGCAGTACCATCAGCGCTGTAGACCTTAACTGTCCTGTTCGGAATGGGAAGGAGTGTTACCTCTACGCCGTCATCACCAGATACAAGTAGTATTATATCGAGATATTGACGTTATGTCAACAACTTTTTTAAAAAAACTTTTTAAATATTCTTTTATTTAACCATAACTATAATAAATATAACTATAATCATTGTGCCATAATTAAGATATTACAGATTGTAATCATCGTTATTATTAGTTCCCATAACAGAATTTTATTAATCCAACTGCATCCGTAATATCATTAAAAAAATATTGGATAATTAAACTCAAATGCACTAATTTGAATGATTAATGGTTATTTTATTTATAAAAATATTACAATTGTATAAATTAATATATTAATGTTCTACATAGTAATTCAAAGAAATAATAAAGGTAAAACTTTATCTTTTAAAGTAATGTAACATATTCATATATCAAAATAAAAAATTGGAGAATTGAAAACTAGCATAATATATTATCATGAGATATTTTGTAAATTATGTTATAATAAGTTCCATATAAAACTATAATTTAATTAACAACAGTAATTAATGGAATAATAGTAAGGTATGAAATGAGGGATATGTTTATGAGTACAGATTTATCAAGTTATATTTTAAAGGAAATACCATTAAAAAGTGGTCAGCAATTAATAATAAGAAAACCTATAGTAGATGATGCTGAAAAAATGATTAAATATCTTAATATTATTGGAGAAGAAAGTGATAACCTATTATTTGGTAAAGGTGAATTTCATCTTACTGTTGAGCAAGAAATAGAATATATTAAAAGTATAAGTAACACTCCTAATATCTTTATGATTTTAGGAATTATAGATAATAATATTATTAGTATGGGACAGATTAGCACTCTCATAGGAAAAGAATCGCTCATAATAGTGAAATTGCTATTTCGGTCAAAAAATCTTATTGGAGAAATGGCATTGGAAGTGCTGTAATGGAAGAGTTAATAAGATTTGCAAATGAAAATGATATAATTAAAAATATAAGTCTTGCTGTAAAAGCAAGTAATCAGAATGCACTTATGCTGTATACAAAATTCGGCTTTCAAAAAGTTGGATTACATAAAAATTATTTCAATATAAATGGCGATTTTGATGATGAAATACTAATGGATTTATATATATAATTATTAATATATATGCACACTTTTTTAATGCGAAGTAGGGATTATTTATAACGTTCTTATATTAGATAGGAATTAAATGAAAACTTTGATTTTTAATGGTTCACAAAAAAATGTGGCATATTCTTAGTTGGAGGGATTTTATGAGTATTGAAAAACTATCACAAATTTTAAAGGAAAGTAATAGTATAGTCTTCTTTGGTGGTGCTGGTATAAGCACTGAATCAGGCATACCAGATTTCCGTTCAGAAACAGGATTATATAGAACTGATAGTGGCGTGGGATATGCTCCAGAAGTTATGTTATCTCATACTTTCTTTATGGGACATACAAGAGATTTCTATAAATTTTACAAAGAAAAAATGATTTATACTGATGCAAAACCTAATTCAGCGCATTTAGCTTTAGCTAAATTAGAAGAAATGAGTAAATTAAAAGCTGTTGTAACTCAAAATATCGATGGCCTTCATAACGCGGCTGGAAGTAAAAATATTTATGAACTCCATGGATCAATTCATAGAAATTATTGCACTAAGTGCCATACTTTTTATGATTTAAATTTTATATTAGAATCAGATGATATTCCTGAATGTCCAAAATGTGGTGGAACCGTAAAACCTGATGTTGTTTTATATGAAGAAGGATTAGACACTAATGTAATAAATGGAGCTGTTAATGCCATTGAGCATGCAGATACATTAATTATTGGAGGTACTTCACTTGCTGTTTATCCTGCAGCTGGACTTATAAATTATTTTAAAGGGAAGAATCTTATATTAATAAATAAGAGTTCTACTCCTTATGATTCTAAAGCTGATTTAGTCATACATGATTCTATTGGTAAAGTTTTAGATGAAGCGTTAAAATAATTTAATACTTGTCTTTAATTAATTCATAGGACTTGTATCTGAACTACGCCCTTGCAAATTAGCAGAACGTAGTTCAGTAATAGTTTTATTATAAATCAAAATTTTTAATTTAATTTATGTATAAATGAATTTTATTTGGCAATAACTAATAATGAAGTATTTAACTTCAATATTTAATCGCCTCTCCCCCATTTTTATTTATATACAATATTTAAGTGCCGTAACTATGTTCAATGATTTGACATAATTACGGCACTTTCGTTTTATATTTATTTTGAACGATATTTATATATATAGATAAGATATCAAACTTCTAAGGTATAATTGGTATGATATTTAATATTTACTATGCTTACGCGTATATCTAAAAGTAGAAATAAGGGATATATGCATAAGTGCAGTGTACTTTATTTTTTAATTAAAATTCTTCTAAGCATATCTAATCCAGTCATTGTTGCTTGAAGCCTAACTCTACTTCTATTTCCATTAAAAATGCATTTTTGCACTGTTACTTCGCCTTGTACATATACACCTACATAAACTAATCCCACAGGCTTTTCTTCAGTTCCGCCTCCTGGCCCTGCAATTCCTGTTGTAACAATGCTTACATCCGTTCCAGCTGTCTTTGCAATGCCAATTGCCATTTCCCTTGCTGTTTCTTCACTTACAGCTCCATATTTATCTAGCGTCTCATTCCTAACACCTAATCTATTATGTTTAGCCTCATTAGAATACGTCACAGCACCTTCTAAAAGCACTTCAGATATTCCAGGATAATTGATAAGGGTACTCGCTATCATTCCCCCTGTACATGATTCAGCTGTAGATATGGTAAGCTTTTGGTTAATCAATAGCTTACATACAACATCTTCTATGGCAATATCTTCTGTTGCATAAACATTATCACCTAATCTTCTTTTAATTTCTTCTTCTATAGGTGTTATTAATTTTAACGCTTCTTCTTCATTTTTAGCTTTTGCTGTTACTCTAAGCATTACACCTACTTCTTTTGCATAAGGCGCAATGGTAGGATTCGTTTGAGATTCCATCAAATCCTTAACCTCTTCTGCAACAGCACTTTCTCCAATTCCTAATATTTTTATCATTTTTGATACTAATATTGAATCAGCTTTTTTTTGCAGATAAGGCCTAACTGTCTCTTCAAACATTGGCTTCATTTCCTTTGGTGGTCCTGGTAAGATAATCATTATTTTATTATTTTCTTCTATGATTACACCTGGTGCTGTACCATTATTATTATTTATAATAATAGTTCCCTTTGGAATTAATCCTTGTTTTAAATTATTTTCAGTCATTTTTCTTTCTCTGAATTTGAAATGATCTTTTATTTTTTTAATTGATTCTTCATCTGGTAGTAATTCTTTATTAAAATACATTGCTGCAACTTCTTTTGTAAGATCATCATTGGTAGGTCCAAGACCACCTGTTGTTATTATAATATCGCTTCTGCTATAAGCCTCATCAAAAGCATGTACAATTCTTTTTTCATTATCTCCTACAACTTGTTGATAATACATGTCTATGCCTAACGCTGCTAATTCCTGTGCTAAATATTGCGCATTAGAATTAATTATGTCTCCTAATAATATTTCTGTCCCTATAGCTATAATTTCTGCTTTCATCTTTATTACCTTCTTCTTTTTATTTGTTTATAAAAAAATTGTTTTAAAGTGTTTTTAACAATGTTAGATTATTAATGATTAATTGTCAATTATTTCAATACAATAAAAATTTAAGACCTATCCAATAAAATACTGGATAGGTCTATTTTCTTATAATACGCTATCTCTAAATTAAATTTAGAGATAGCTTATATAAAAAATTTTTTCATCTCAATGTATTTTGAGTAAATACTTAAATAATAAAAAAACAAAAAGTTTTTTACAAAAGCCTTTACTTAAAATTAAATTAGTAATATGTATGAGAAGAAAAAATTCATTGCAAGAGAGCTTCTATACTTCTAGTGTATGTATAATAACTCCTGCTTATTCATACTATTAAAACTTTATCTTATTTCTAGTTGCTTTAATGCTCCCATCTCTTTAGATAGGCGCTAAGAACGTTACCACCTTAGTAAATTATTTATCTTCTGTTTCAAGTAATGCTAATGCTACTGCTCCTATTACTCCTGCATTTGTGCCTAATCCTGCTGGAACAATTTTAACTGATGCCGCCATAGATTTAAAACATCTCTTATCAACTACTCTTCTTACTGTATCAAAAACTATATCTCCTGCAGCTGCTACTCCACCACCAATTATTATTATTTCTGGATCAAAAATTGCTACTGCATTTG
>JAKBFR010000214.1 GCA_021837545.1 Bacillota bacterium
ACGCACCTCCTTCATATCCAAAAAGCTCACTCTCAAGCAAACTTTCAGGTAGTGATGCACAGTTTATATGAATGAATTCATAATTATTTCTATGGCTTAACATATGAATTTCTTTTGCTAATGTACTTTTTCCTGTTCCGCTTTCACCCAAAATTAATACTGAGGAATTTGTTTTAGAAGACTTATACGCAAGATTTTTTATACTTTTGATATGGCCACTTACTCCTATAAACTCTTTAAACTTGTCCATCATTTTTTCATCCTCAAGTAACATTTCTGTTCTTTTTAGGTTTTCAAAAAGTGCATTTCGTTCTTCTGTTATCATTTTTAATTCTGTTATATCCTGAACCTTTAACATGGCACCAATTTTTTTATTATTCTTATATATTGGTGTAATTGAAGATAGAGTGGGGACTCCATTTATCTCCATAAACTCATTTACAACTCCAAATCCATTGCCTGTTGCAGTTTCATAAAAATCTATCATCTTTTGATTTTTCTCATAAACGTCAAAAATAGACTTTCCAATTGGTTCAAAGGCCTTTGCATTTCTGCCTTTTTCTCTGAAGTTTTGTCCATATAATATCTGCTTTAGATTTTCATTCCTAGCAGTATATCCGTTGCTCTGGTAAAAAATAAGTTTCCCTTCTCTAAGTACTACTATGTGTCCAATAAAATTTTTATACTTTATATCATAGCTAGTATGATTTATCTTTATATTTAGTGTTTTAAAAGAGTAGTTTATTTTTAATTCGTAAAAAATATCCTTGTAGACTTCCTGCAAAGTAACCTCTCCACTTTGATTTTCAGGCTTCACAATTTTATAATTACAGTTACCTTTTTCATTAAAGGATTTCTTCCCATATATTCCAAAGCAAAGAATTGAATCTCCTTGTTCCATAGTATTATCATAAATTCCAATTTTTCTTAAGTCTTTTGAATTTAAATTACCATCATCTTTTCCTAATTTATTATCTACAATAAATACATAATCACCATCTTTAATTACTCCATTTTCATATCCAATTGCTTCTGATTTCAGTATTCCAAATATTTCTCTTGCCTTTTGATTATAAATTCTTATTATTCCTTCTGTATCAACTATTATTATGCCTTCAGACAAATCATCTAATACTTCTTTTAATACTGCCTCCACATCATATCCCCCTTAAGCAATAAATGCACATAACTGTCTATTCCCTATAATCATGCTTATAATGTAATTATAAAATACTAATTTATTTCTCTATTTGCCCTCAATTCCCCTCTTAAATATTGAAAATAATATCACATAAAAGTAAAATAAAGTAAACAAAGGTTTTTCCTTTAATTATGCACTCTCATTATGTATTTACATATATTATTAAAATTGTAAATAACAAATTCTTGCATTATACCAAAATATAAGGAATGAGTAATTGCAGTTAATAACTATACTAAACAGCTTAATCCGAAGCATAGATTAGAATAGCAATAAAATTACAAGAAAAAAGTAAATTAAAGGAGTAGAAGATGATTAAAGAGCAAAACGTAAAATCTGAATTATTGATAGACAGGATAAAGGGAAAAGGAATTGCCCAGCAGGCTATAGTTGTTACTACTAACGGTTTTGACAGTATAAGTGCTACCATTGCAACATTTGAAAATGTTAATGGAACCTGGAAACAAGTTGCTTCTTTTACTGGTAATATAGGCAAAAATGGTTTTGCTTATAATAAGGTGGAAGGTGACGGGCATTCTCCAATAGGAATTTTCACTTTAGGTGATGCATTTGGCAGATATTCAAACCCAGGTACTTTAATGAACTATAGGCAATCCACTCCTAATGATTTTTGGGTAGATGATGTTAATTCACCATTGTACAATACATGGCAAGAAGGTCCCTCAAATGGAAGGTGGAATTCTGCTGAAAATATGTATATCCCACAATATAATTATGCTTTTGTAATAAACTATAATACTACTAAAAGAATGCCAGATAAAGGTTCTGCTATATTCTTTCATGTATGGTCAGGAGCAGGTCATGGAACAGGAGGATGTACTGCAACAGCTGAGAATAATGTAATAAGCATTTTAAAATGGTTAAATCCCTCTAAAAATCCTATAATAGTTGAAGGGCCAATGTCTGAAGTAGTAAATATGTAATAAATTTTTAAGAATATTATTCAAATTATAAACTACTAATTTTATTTGAATAGAGGTTTTTTGAAATGGAAAAAGTTATTCCAAACCTTGCGGAGAATTCAACTGGAGATGAATCTATCAATTCTACAAATGATAAAATTAAAGAAATAAATGGATTCGTTTTATTATCATCCTTAGATATGGATATAGTAATTGATTTAAAATATGCAACTACTGATAATTTTACTAAGAAAATTATTTACCCAAATAACCTTTGTACATTAAGGAGAAATACTGCAGAGAAGTTAGCTCGGGCAAATGCGGAGCTTAAAAAATTAGGATACAGAATTAAAGTTTGGGATGCCTACAGACCTGTTTATGTACAGCAGCTATTCTGGGATCTATTAAAGGATAGTCATTTCGTTGCTAATCCTAAAAATGGAGGCTCAATACATAATAAAGGTTGTGCTGTTGATGTAACTCTTGTAAACAAGGATGATAATGAACTTATCATGCCATCGAAATTTGATGATTTTTCATCTAATGCCTACAGAAACAATCCTAACATGACGAATGAAGCTAAAAAAAATTTAGATTTATTAACAAAATGCATGGTTGATAATGGATTTGTACCCCTTGAAACTGAATGGTGGCATTTTGTTGATGTGGATTCAAAAAATTATGACATCGCTGACATTAACTTAAACCTATTTTTAGAATAACATTAGAATAAAAGAATGTAATTATACAAGAGAAATGGATTCCATAAAACCAACTTTTACCATTTTAAGTAAAAAACAACTTTCTCAAAATAGAAACTACTTTCTATTTTGAGATGCTGTTTCTTTTATAACTTTCCACCGGGTGGCACTTGCCACTTGCCCTGTGGGTGCAATCTATCTAAAAGGCAGGAACTACATTTCCTTCATATTTCTCTTCAATAAATTTCTTTACCTCTGGTGAAGTTAATGCCTTTGAAAGTGCTTCAATATAAGGTTTTGTTTTATCTTCTTTTCTAACTGCAAGCACATTGGCATAAGGTGAATCTTTTGATTCAATAGCTAGCGAATCCTTTGTAGGATTTAACTTAGCTTCTATGGCAAAGTTTGAGTTTATAACCGCTGCATCCAAATCCTTTAAAACTCTTGGAAGCTGAGGAGCATCTATTTCAGTTATTTTTAAATTCTTTGGATTCTCTGTAATATCAAGTTTAGAAATAAGCTCTCCACTCTTTAATTTTAATAACCCTGCATTTTCAAGTACTCTAAGTGCTCTTGCTCCATTTGTAGGATCATTTGGAATAGCTATTTCTGCTCCATCTTTTAACTCACTAAGATTTTTGTATTTATTAGAGTACAAACCCATAGGTTCAATATGAACCTTAACAGTATAATCGAGTTCTAGATTTCTTTCTTTACAGAAGGATTGCA
>JAKBFR010000215.1 GCA_021837545.1 Bacillota bacterium
ACGGTTTTATAATATTTTAAACCTAATAAAAATCCAGACTGATACTTTTTTGCATATGGTTCTATTTCCATATTGGATAAATTTTTTTTATTTACAGTGTCATCAATATTTGTTTTATTTTCACTCGGCTGCTTGGATAAAAAGAAAAACACCCCTTCTTTAATTATTACTATTGCGTTATCATCAATTTTTATAATATCTCTAAAATAATTTTCATTAGAGGTAATAGTAATAATTTTAATTTCTTCTTGATTTATGTTTAGATTTTCCTTAAAAGATTTGTAATTATTATACAGATATGTCTCTGTATTCACACTTTTAATCTTAAATTCAGGCTTTTCACAATTATCATCTGGTAAAACAACCTTTTCTTCTTCAAAAGAAGCCTTTTGTCCAATCCACTCCTTCGCATTATCTTCAGGCATTTTAGACATTGCTGAAAAAGCGTATCTCTCTACCTTCCAAATCCCTTCTACTGGAATTTCTACTTTAGGTGGAGTTACTCTGGTTGTTGTTGATAAATCAACATCATTACAGGCTGTTAGATTTATAAAGATTATTACTAAAATAAATAAAGATAATATTTTTTTCATAGCTTTGCTCCTTGCTTAGTATACATATGCCTTATATCGGAAGAATTATAAAAACTTCTGTGCCCTTTCCAAGGATACTTTTAATCTCAAGTTTTCCTCCGTGAAGCTTTATTATTTCGTCACATATAGAAAGTCCTATACCATTTTTAGAATTAGCATTCTTACCTTTAAAAAACTTCTCTTTTACTCTTGGTAACTCTTCTTTTGGTATACCACATCCTGTATCAATTATTTGAATAATAATATTTTCATTTTCTAAATTCGCACTAATAGTTACATCTCCTCCACTAGGGGTGAACTTAAAAGAATTATCTAAAATATTTATTAAAACTTGTTTTAATCTGTTTCTATCTACAAATATTATAGGTAAATTTTCATTTAATGCTAAATTAAACTCAATATTCCCCTTTAATGCTCTGGGCAAGGTTTGTTTTTTTACATTAATTAAAAAATCCTTTAAATCTATAAAATCCTTCTTTATAGATACTTTCCCCGAGGATAATTTAGAAAAATCTAACAAATCTTCAACTAGAAAAGCTAACCTATCAGATTCTTGTTCTATAATTTCAAGTCCCTCTTTAAGTTCTTCTTCATCTTCCAGTTTACTAGAATTTAAAATAATAGACCAGCCTTTAATAGATGTTAATGGTGTTCTTAGTTCATGTGAAACAGAGGCAATAAATTCATTTTTAAGTCTTTCACTTTTTAATATTTCTTCCGTCATATAATTTAAAGTTTTTGCCAACTGTCCTAGTTCATCTTCTGAATTAATCTTAATTTTCTCGTTGAAATTTCCACTAGCCATCTTTTCTGCACCTATCATGATTTTCTTTATAGGGTTAGTTATAATATTGGAAATAAAAACACTTACTATTCCTGATAGTATAATAACAACTCCACCAATAATGAGGAAAAATCTAGATAGTTGGTAAATGTCCTCATCAATTTTCTTAAGGGAAGTTATAAACCTCAATACTCCGTCTAATTTTCCATTATAAAATAAGGGATATGCTACTGTCATAACCCCCTCATTTTCATATTTTTGTCTATCAATTATGCTACCAATTTTTCTATCTAAAGCTGATTTGAAATCTTTGCTTTCCACCCTTTCCGCTGGAATTGCCCCCAAAGAATCCATAATTACGAATCCATTCAAGTCTATAATTTGAACCTCAGCAGTAATATTTTCATAAAACACGTCTACATTATTAGCTACGTTTTCTTTCACACTTGCAGATGATAAGTATGTATTATAAAAGCTACTAGATAGCTTTAACTGATTAGATAAATTTGATTCTAAACTTTTGTAATAGTATTTTTTAGTAGCTGTCATTAAGAATCCTTCTACAATTATTACAGTAATTAGTATTACCAATAGATAACTTCCAGCAAGCTTTGATCTTATGGATTTCACTTTAAGCGTCCCCCCATCTATACCCCGTTCCCCAAACTGTTTCTATATACTTAGGCTCAGATGGGTCTTTTTCAACTTTACTTCTAAGTCTTCTAATATTCACATCAACTATTTTAGTGTCTCCTATATACTCATATCCCCAAACAGCATTTAGAAGCTCATCTCTACTCAATGCTTTATTAGGATTTTGAATAAACATTTTCATAAGCAAAAATTCTTTTGGAGTTAAATCTAATTCTATATCATTTTTGAAAATTTTCTTTGAGTATAGATCAATTCCAAATTCTCTAGAATGAATAAAGTTTGATTCTTCTTTACTTATGTGCTTCATGCGCCTTAAAAGCGAATTTATCCGCGCAGTAAGTTCCAATGGATTAAAGGGCTTAACCATATAATCATCTGCGCCAAATTCTAGTCCCATAATTTTATCCATATCTTGTCCTCTAGCTGTTAAAATAATTATCCCGATGTTTTCATTTTGCTTTTTTAATTTTTCACAAAGCTTAAATCCATTCATACCGGGAAGCATAATATCTAATATAACCACATCTGGAGTTTCCTGCAGTGTTTTTTGCAAACCTTCTTCTGCTGATGCAGCCTCAAAAACTTCAAATTTTTCTCTTTTTAAACTAATTTTAATAAATTTCCTAATAGAATCTTCGTCTTCTACTATTAATATCTTGCTCATTGTGTGCCCCCTAATTATCAAATACTAAACTTATGATTACATTATATTTAAATTTATATGCATATACTCCTTTTAAAATCGCAAATTCTGCCTTCTAGAAAATTATATCAAACATTACAACAAGTTATAAGAGTTTTATAAATTATAATACCAACCTTTAAAATCATGAAAGCAAAAAACCAATCTAAATTTTAGATTGGCCTTTCAAACATCACTATTAACTTAATTCAACTTTATTTCAATGGATTTATTTTACTACCTTCTCGTAATCTACATCTATAATAAGACTATCATCATAATTAATATCCATGGAGTCCGAAGTGTATGTGTCGCTACTAAACATATCAGCTTGTACAGTATCATTTTTCTTTGTGCTTAGTTTATAGATTAAATTTTTAATGCCCTTTACTAGTTTAAAGCTACCCCATACTAAAACTCCAAAAACTGCAATTGAAAACAAGGCTTTAATAACAAAGATAGCTATATAAGGTATTGTTATTGCTAAAACAATAAAAGTACCAATTGATAAAGCTGATTTCATTAACTTTGAAATTGTGTTTCTGCCCTTTGTATACTCCATGATAATATTATCCTTCTTTCATTTTATACGACATATTTATTAATGGACTATAAAATGTCCATTAGTAATAATCTAATTATACCATACAAATAGAATCTAGTATTAATTATCCTTTAAGAAAGTATTAATAATTTATTAAATAATTTATTTATAAACTTCTAATACTACAGACTTAAACCAATCTTGCTCATAGTTTTCATAAAATCTTTGTTTACCTTCTGAAATAAGTTTATTTCTAATATCTTCTTTAACTTCCTCTAATTT
>JAKBFR010000216.1 GCA_021837545.1 Bacillota bacterium
AGCCTATTTTACCAGAAAAAAGTCAAAAAATTATTGATCAATTGATTAATATTGTTAGAGAATCTGATTCAGAAGTATTTTTATCAAAATATATTAATAAATTACAAGTTATACATATAAATTATAATAGAAATCATAAATACTATTTTTTAATGTTTGACTAGAAAACTAGGTATCAGTAGTCTATATAAGGTCTTTTGATCTAATGTAATAGATGTCTTGTACCTAGTTTTGTTTAAACATGCTTAAGTGTTATATGGCTTTGTCTATTATAAATAAATATCCGAAAATTCAACATTTAGTGAATTGACTAATCTATTACTTCCTTCAAAAAGTGAAGTATTTGTATCTTCGTTACCTATATGTTCGTTTATAGGCAAAGTTATTCTAAAAGTACTACCGTTGCCTGGTTCGCTTTCCAGCTCTATTTTTCCATTTAAAACATCAACTAACTTCTTTACAAGGGATAAACCTATTCCTGTTCCTTCTGCTTGTCGTGATAAATTGCTATCCACCTGTCCAAATCTTTCAAATATGAGTTCTTGTTTATCTTTTGGGATACCAAGGCCTGTATCTGTTATTTGTATTATTATTGTATTTGTTTTTATATCTTCGTTGAGGCTAACAGTAACACTACCACCTGCATCTGTAAATTTAATTGCATTAGAAAGTAAATTTAAGATGATCCGCTCAAGTTTTTCATCATCAGTAGAGATGTTTTTACATTTTAAACTGCACTTAAAGATCAACTCAATATTCTTTTGATCTGAATAAAGTCTAACCGATTGAGAAATTTGCTTTGTTAATGATACAATATCAATAGTTTTAATATGTAATTTAAATCTGCCAGAATTAATTCTTGTAATATCCAATAAATTATTTACAAGACGCAGCTGTCTAAATGTATTTTGTTTTATATTTTTAATTAAACTTTTTGCTTTGTCTGGCATTTCATTAATGTAAGCATATTCAATTAGTTGTACCGCTGAATAAATTACATTTAAGGGAGTTTTAAATTCATGTGAGATTAAAGAAATAAATTCATCCTTCATAGCTAGTGCTTTTTCGATTGTATCTAGTTTCTCTTGCTCTGTTTTTATAATGAGCTGTTGTTGATGTTTTATTTTATTATTGTTTTCAATAATATGTGTGATATCATGAGCAAGAACTATTCCGTATTCAAAATTTCTCTTTTCATCGAAAATAGGCACAGCACTTATTTCAAGATGAACTTTATTATATTCATTTTTAATTATCACGCGTTGCTGTTTTACGGTTATACCCTTAGAAACCTTAAAGATAGGTAAATCTTTAATATCTAACTCTCTATCATTATTATCGTAATACTTTGTTTTATTAAGGATAAAATCCTCAAGTTTATCAGTAGTTGTCATAAAATGATTTTTTCTTAAGTTTTTGTTTAAGGCTTTGTTTGTCCTAGTAAAGTTACCATATTTATCTATAACTATTAATGCATCATAAATGTTATTAAGTATTACTTCAAGTTCTTTATTTTGTTTTGATATGAGATTGTTGTTTTTTACAAGTTCGGTGATATTTTGAATTACTATCACACCAGTATCAAGCTGGTTGTTTTTATCAAAAATAGGAATTACATTACAATTTAAATAATATTCTTTATTATTGTAAACATACTTAAGTTTTTGGTCTTTAATTTTTGTACCTTTTAACAATTTAACAAAGCATAAATCATCGTAAGGGATAGGGCTACCGGAAAAATCATAAAATTTTCCTACATTACATGAGTATCCCACATAATTATTATCTTCATTCAATCCGAATAAAGATTTTATTATATAATTTTGTTTAATATACTTACCGTTTTTATCAACTATTGAGATTAAATCTTCAACGCTTTCTATAACACTTTTCAATTGCTTATTTTTTCTTTGTATATGCTTTCTACTTAAGACTCGATCACTAACGTTCTCAAGTATAGACATAATGTACTTTACTTCGCCATTTTCAGATATTGGTGTAATAGTAATATCCCAATAATCATTTTTACCTAAAATATGTCCATGTAATTCAGTAAAATAAGCTGGTTTATTATTCTTTATAATATTTATTAATATTTTTTTTGCACTAGATGCCTCAAAATTAGGAATAAATTCATCTATACATTTTCCATATATTATATCTTTCGTGTTAAATGGTTTTGGCATATAAGATAAATATTTTTGATTTGCTTTAATAAGTTTAAAATCATTTGCAGTATAAATTCCTATCCCCATCTTGTTATCATTTATTAAATTATCAACAAAAAGAAGTTTATCGTCTAACCGTGAATTTTCTATTTCATTAAAAATATAAACATTGGTAATATTATCTATACCTTTAAATTTTTGTATGTTAATAAATCTTACTTCAAAAGTTTTAGTAAACAGAACTGCTTGAGATTCTTTGTCAGATATATTAATTTCATTACTGTTTCTAAATAATTTATTAAAAATTTTAGTAATATTTTTACCACATAATTCGCTTCTACTAAATTGTGTTAGGTTTATAAAATTATTATTAACGTCTAGTATGATATCATCTTTCTCTTTAATTAAAGATTTTTTTGTATTATAAAACTCATTATTCAAAATAATCCCCCTAAATATACAAAGTTAATTTAAATTGTACTATTAGTACAAAATTATAATATCATATAACTTGATATTTTTGTATATTTTACTAAAATGTTAGAAAATTAGAAAAAATGTAACTTTTCAAAAATATTATTTTACCGTTTATTTTTTATGGCTTAATTAGTAATTCTGAATTCTTTTTATCATATTCTAATATAAAATTAATAAATTTATTTTAAATGAGGGGGCGTATTTAAATTGACAAGAATATATAATATCACAATGAGCACTCCGTTTGGAATTCAAAAAGGCAGAATTACACTTGTGATAACTGGGAATTCTTTATCAGGTGTGCTTGAAGGAATGGGAGCTAAAAGTGAATTCTATAATGGTAAAATTAGTGGAAATAATTTTGAATTTTCAGGACAAGCTAGAAGCTTAATAGCCAGAATACAATATCATGTTAAAGGAACTTTAAATAATGAAGTAATATCAGCATCTATTAATACTAATCATGGAACTTTTTCTGCAAGCGGAACACTTGTCTCTCAATCGTAAAATTATAAGTTTTAGAAGTAGAAGGGATAGGGAAGTATTGACATTCCTAAATATGTTTGTAAATAGAAAGAATTACAGATTGTAAGTGCTAAAATTATACTAGTCTTGAATCATAGGCAGTAAATTATATTTAATAAAATTTACTGCTTTTCTTTACTCTATAGGAATTTATAATAAAGTCAAATCTGTGGATAACTTTTGAGAGTAGCAGAAACACACAATCTACGAAGCAGATTTAAATATGGACAAATAATGAACAAATCATTAATATAAGTATTATGATTAAGAATAAGATTACAGTTAAGCAGATATTAGAAGATAAATATATCTATTTTAAAAATAAATATTGGTATAAGATTCCAAAGCGTA
>JAKBFR010000217.1:0-377 GCA_021837545.1 Bacillota bacterium
GGGGTTTCTGATGAAGAAATTGAAAAGAATGTTTATGATAATGTATTACAAGGAAAATTGAAGGTAGAAAATATTGATGAAGAAAAATGTGTTTTCACTATACCTTTTTATTATTGTGAATTAGGTATTACTAAAAAAGTCATAACTTTATCTGTAGCGAAGTATGATGAACTAGAAATAGACATAGAAGAGGAAATTAAGAAGTTTGAAAAAGAAAAAAATATACAATTTGCAACGTCTCAAAAGGCTGCTATTTGTGGTGCTATAGAGCATAGCATTGAGGTTATAACTGGAGGCCCTGGTACAGGAAAAACTACTATAATCAACTGTATTACAGAGGTGTTTGAAGAAGCAGGGATGAAAGTATACATGGCGGC
>JAKBFR010000217.1:387-3515 GCA_021837545.1 Bacillota bacterium
GACGCGCCGCTAAAAGAATGACGGAAGCTACCGGTAGAGAAGCGAAAACCATCCATAGATTATTGGAGCTTGGAGTGGGAGAAGAAGACGGGTCACAGTTTTTTAGAGGTGAAGAATCACCTTTAGATTGTGATGTACTCATTATTGATGAAGCTTCTATGATAGATATAATGCTTATGAACAGTTTATTAAAAGCTATCAGTATAGGAACTAGACTTATAATTGTTGGTGACGTTGACCAATTGCCATCTGTAGGACCAGGGAATGTACTAAGAGATATTATTGATAGTAAATGTGTTAGAGTAGTTAAGCTTAAAGAAATTTTTAGGCAAGCTCAAGAAAGTATGATTATTGTGAATGCACATAAGATCAACAATGGTGAGATGCCTATTTTAAATAAAAAGGATAAAGACTTTTACTTTATTGAAAATAATGAGCCAGAGAAAATTTTAGATAGTATAATTACTTTAATTAATACTAGGCTACCGAAGTTTAATAAAGACTGGGATAAAATGAAGCATATTCAAATACTCTCACCAATGAGAAAAGGAATATTGGGTATAGAAAACCTAAATGAAAAGCTTCAGGAAATATTGAACCCTAAATCTAAATATAAAAAAGAAAAGCAATATAGGAATACTATATTTAGAGTAGGGGACAAGGTTATGCAAATTAAAAATAATTATTCTATAAAGTGGAATAAAGTCAATGCAAAGTCTGAAGAAGGTGGCGTTGGGATTTTTAATGGCGACGTAGGGTATGTTGAAGATATTGATGAAGACAATGAAAATGTTATAGTAGTTTTTGATGATGATAAGCGTGTAGAATATGAAGGTGTGTATCTAGATGAACTAACTTTAGCGTATGCTATTACTATACATAAAAGTCAAGGTAGTGAGTTTCAAGTTGTAATTATGCCTATGTTTATGGGACCGCCACTTTTAATGAACAGGAATTTGCTTTATACAGGGATAACTAGAGCGAAGAATATGGTTGTTTTAGTTGGCGGTATAAAAGCCATCAATTTTATGAAAGACAATAATAGAAGTTTTGAAAGATATTCTGCACTAAGCTTTCGAATAAGACAAATAGTAGATACAAATCTCACCAATGATGAAAATCAACTTAATTAAATTAAAACAAATCTTTAACTATAAAGGAGATACCCTATGTTTTTCTACGCGAATTTAAACCTTAGTAAGGAAAAAGATGAAATTAGCAAAGAAATTTTAAGATGTTCTTTAAATGGCAAAAGAAGAATTGATGTTGTATCTGTATTTTACAATTCTTCTGATTTATTGTTAGAAACTATAACTGTATATGCTAACGAAAAGAAAAGTATATTATATATAACTAATGAAGATGAACGCAGTATTGATATTGTTTACTTTATAAATAAATTTAGTAATTTAGGTCAATACGTATATTCACCTGAAACAAATTATAACAGTGTGAATGAGTATTTACATATATGCAATCATGAAAATGCGCTAAAACTCCAAGATAAGTTTGATTTGGTTATTTATAATGATATTAGGAGTTTTCCTAAATACAACAAGCAACAGATAAAGAAAATATTGTTGAAGATGTGTAAAACAGAGGGCATAGCTATAGCTTATTCCGTAGAGAATGTTTTAAATGAGGGTACCACAATTATGTTTCCGTTAAAAGATAATAAAATTCCAATTATAGAGCCTAGAATAATAACTACAAGAATAAATCTTAGTATGGATATACCTTTGGTAATTTATGAATATTTAAAGTGGTCAATTATATCTAATCGAAAGGTAATAATTTTTGCACCAGAAGAGCAAAAGGCTACAGCTGTATTTGAGTATTTAAGTAATTTCAAGGAAAGGTTAAGTGAAAATATATTTTTATTTATTAGCAAGAAAAGCGATACTGATATTTTGGTCAAGTTTATGAATAAAGACAAGGGAATAATAGTCACTAATGACTTTGAAGAAAGTTATCTAGAATTCCATGCGGTTGATGTTATGGTTTACTTTGCTGATAATATTAAATTTAATCATAAACAGCTATTATATTTATCAAGTAAGGTTGGAAGGTATGAAAATACACAAAGGGGAGAGGCTATATTTTTAGCTAATGCTGAAACTGTGCAAATGGATAAAGCTAAAAGTATGGCTAGGAAATTTAATAAGAAAGCGTGGGAAAAAGGATTATTAAATATATAAAAAACATACTTTATTGTTTGGTTCAGCTCATATATTCTGGGGATGAGCACTGTGTAATCTGTAATGAATATAGCGAAGAAAGTGAACCGTTATGTACAAAATGCAGGGAGAAATTGAGGCGCTGCGAGGAGAGTTTTTATATCGGTACTAATGAAGAAAAATATCCCGTTAGGTCAGTGTTTTATTATTCTAATATTGTAAAAGAATTAATTATTAGACTTAAGTATAAAAATGATTTTATATGTGGGGAAATTCTAGCCAAGTACATGTTAGAATTTGTAAAAAATAGCAAACTGCAGTTTGACTTAATATCTTATGTACCTATGACTAAAAGAGCTTTAAAAAATAGAGGGTATAATCAAAGTGAATTTTTAGCGAATAATTTATCACGATTTTTAAATATTCCTGTAATTTGTACTTTAATTAAGATTAAGGAAACTAAGGATCAAATAGGTCTCAATGGTGAAGAACGGTGGAATAATATGGAGCAGTGCTTTGAGATTCAAGAAAATAAGTCTATAAAAAATAAAAAAATTTTACTTATTGATGATGTTATAACCACAGGAGCTACAGCATTTCATTGTGCACGCTGCTTAAAAGAAAAAGGAAAAAATGATGTTTATATATTGACTATAGCCAAAAGTAATGTATAATATTTATTGTAGTAAGTTAGGTTTGTGGTTGAAAGTCGATGCCAGTCGCAGGCGAAACGATCCACGTAAGTTAAACAAAGTTTAGTGAGCATGGTGCGGCTTAGAGGTAAGTCCTGCCGTTTAATAGACGAGAGTGTAAGTAGTGAGAGGGTAATTCTGGGTAGCAAAAGCTCCAGCAGGCGAGTGTGGGGTCAAAGACCAGGTCAACTAACTTAATATATAAAAACTCCTAATATAATATTAGGAGTTTTTATTTTTTTGCGCATAAAAATATAAA
>JAKBFR010000048.1 GCA_021837545.1 Bacillota bacterium
GTCCAAATTGGCTTATAATTAATTAAATTTTTACTAATTAAAAATGCATTCTAAGTTTATAGTATAACTTTACTGTGTTATAATTTATTTAGAAAATATTCAAGGGGGCTGAGTTTATGAAGGATGTCATATTTACTGGTGCAGCAGTTGCTATTGTTACACCTTTTACAGAAGATGGAGTGAATTTTTCACAATTAAAGAAATTAATTGATTTTAATATAGAAAAAGGCACTGATGCAATTGTAATTGCAGGAACAACAGGGGAATCTTCTACTATGAGCGATGAAGAACACAAAGAAGCTATTAGATTTACGGCTGAGTATGTTAATAAAAGAATACCAGTTATTGCAGGAACAGGGTCTAATGATACTATGTATGCTTTAGAACTTTCTAAGTATGCTGAAAGTGTTGGAGCTGATGCACTTTTATTGGTTACACCATATTATAATAAAACGACACAAAGTGGTTTAATTAAACACTATAATTATATTGCTGATAGGGTTAATATTCCTATTATTTTGTATAATGTACCATCAAGAACAGGTGTTAATATATTACCTGAAACATATGTTGAATTAGCAAAGCATCCACGTATAGTTGCCACAAAAGAAGCTAGTGGGGATCTTTCAGCTATTGCAAGAATAAAAGCTCTTTGCAAGGATGAACTTAATATTTATTCAGGAAATGATGATCAAATAGTTCCAATTTTATCTCTTGGAGGAAAAGGAGTCATTTCTGTTTTCTCAAATATTATGCCAAAGGAAGCTCATGATATTTGTAGTCTATATTTTGAAGGTAAAGTAAAAGAAAGCTGCGATCTTCAAACAAAATATTTAGATATTATTAATACATTATTTATAGAAGTAAATCCAATTCCAGTAAAAACAGCACTTGGACTTATGGGATATAAGGTAGGACCGCTTAGAATGCCATTATTCCCTATGGAAGAAAAGAATTTAGAAATGTTAAGAACACAACTTAAAAACAATAATCTTATATAAGGCATAATAAAAAAAATAACAAGTTTATATGCTTTTATCTAGGGCTGCTAAAAATAGTAGTCTACAGGTATGTGATTGAATATGATAGTAACATACACAAATCAAAAAACTATATAGAATAATAGGCTGTTGAGAAATAGAGATGTAAACTCTATTTTTTAACAGCTTAATTTATTTGAAGTTGCATTACTCAGTCTTTACCAAAAAAAGAAGTAGCAATATAAATACTTCCATATGTCCAAAAAATAAAATCTATTATTACATGATAACGTGTTTTATCTTTTTCTAAAAATATTATAAGGTAAACAGAATCTATAACTTTAGATATAAATGTTACAAGTAATAGGTATTTATAGCTTTTAAGAATAAATAAAAAAGCAAAAATAGCTAAAATAATGAATGTGTATCTTAAAAATTTCGGTTGTAAAGTGTTAGTATTATTATATTGTGGTTTTGGTATTTTAAATTTATATTTTAGTATAAAACTAACTATAAGACAGGCAACCATGATTATAATTAGAGAAATAGACATAAGCAGAAACATAATAAGCCCTCCTTTTTTCAAATATATTATAACATAATTGTAAATAAAAGTTATTGAATTCGAGTTAGGCACAATCAAAAAAATAACAAGTTCATCTAATAGTATTTCGGATTTGTTATTTTCTTTCTTGTACATTGAACGAATGTATATTCGTATAAAATCTTTTCGAGTGGTTAATATATAAATATAGAGATACTTGGAAGGAGACTTAATATGGATTATAATAAGGTTGAAGATGCAGTTTTTAAGAAAGCAATGGAGGTATTTAAAGAGAGCGCTGCAGAATTCTTTGGATTAGATGTTAAAATAATCGCACCAGCAGAAACTGAAATAAAGAACATAGATATAAAAACTAATGCAATGGATTATTTATTTTATACAGATGATGATGAATATTTACATTTTGAATTTCAAACTACAAAGAAGAAAGAGGATATATCAAGATTTCTATATTACGATTCTTCTCTTTATTATAAGAGTAAAAAGAAAATAACTACTGTAGTTGTATATTCATCTGATATAAAAGATGTAATTACAAATTTAGACTGTGGGTCTATTAAGTATAATATAAAATCATTTTATATGAATAATTTTGATGGAGACTCGAAATTGGAGAATATAAGGGTGAAGGTTGAAAATAATATTCTACTAACTGAGCAAGACATAATGACACTTAGTTTTATACCATTAATGGCTAGCAGAAAAAGTAAAAGTGAAATTGCTTTGGAGAGTATTGAATTAGCAAGGAATATAAATAACAATAAAGAAAAGAATAATTGTTTGATGCTGCTTTATGCATTGTTTGATAAATTTGGAGATGATACTTCAAAGAAAAAATTTAAGGAGGTTGTTGGTATGACTGACGTTGGAAGAATGATATTTGAAGAGGGTATGGAAGAAGGAATAGAAAAAGGAATAGAAAAAGGGAAAGTAGATTTATTAATAAAACAATTAATAAAAAAATTTAAAATAGTACCAGAGGACTATAAAAAACAACTTATGACTTTGCCACAGGAAGCAATAGAAATTATAGGTACAGAAATATTTGATATGGAATCAATTGAAGAAGTAAAGAAATATTTTAATGTATTAAGTTGCGATTAACAATGAAGAATTATTTTGAAATATATTATTAAGCTAATTATTATTTGATTGGCAGGAAAAAGAGGGAGAAGGACATGACTAATACACAAGAGCTATTAGATTTTATAAATAAAGGTAAAACTGCATTTCAAAGCACTTATGAAATTAAGGCTATTTTAGATAACAATGGATATAGTGAAGTTAAAGAAGAAGATAAATGGGATTTGAAAAAGGGTGGAAAGTATTATGTTTTGAAAAATGATTCTGCTGTAATTGCATTTGAGGTTGGTACTGGAGAAGTTGAAAAAGATGGATTTAGATTAATTGGAGCACATACTGATTCACCAGGATTTAGAATAAAACCAAATCCTGAAATGCTAGTTGAAGGACATTATTTAAAGCTAAATACTGAGGTCTATGGTGGACCAATAATTAGTACATGGTTTGATAGACCTTTATCAATAGCTGGAAGAGTAACAATAAAGAGCAAAAATATATTTAAACCTGAAATCAAATTAGTTGATGTTAATAAACCAATTTTAATTATTCCTAATTTAGCTATACATATGAATAGAAATATAAATGAAGGATATTCATATAATAAGCAAAAGGATACATTACCACTAATGACAATTGAAAATAATGATTATAGTGAAAATTTAACTTTAGAAGCTCAAAATAATGTAGAAATTGAAGAAGAAAATACAGGTAATAAAATTAATAACACTAAAACTGAAAAACTAGAAAATGAAAGTTTAAATATAGTTGTAAATAAGCTAGAAAAGGATGAGTATCTACTTAAATTAATAGCAGAAACGCTGAAGGTAGATTATAAAGATATATTAGATTTTGATTTATTTTTGTATGAATATGCAGAAGGTATGTTAATTGGAGTAAACGATGAATTTATATCATGTGGAAGGCTAGATGATCTTTGGATGGTATTTGCAGGGTTAAAGGCTATACTAAATAGTAATGAAATTGAGGCAACCAAAGTGTTAGTGGCCCTAGATAATGAAGAAATCGGAAGTCTAACAGCTCAAGGAGCAAATTCTTCGATTTTAGAAAATCTTTTGGAGAGAATAACTTTAGGCCTTAAAAAAGAAAGAGAAGATTTTAAGAGAGCATTAAGTAAGTCAATAATGATTTCAGCAGATTTAGCTCACGCAATACATCCAAACTATACAGAAAAGTGTGATCCAACGAGTAAACCGATGTTGGGGAAGGGACCTGTCTTAAAAATTGCAGCAGGTGGTAGTTATTCAACAGATAGTTATGCAAGTGCAGTATTTAAAGGTATATGTGAAAAGGCTGAAGTTCCATTCCAAGTATTTGTAAATAGATCAGACTTAAGAGGGGGAACCACAATAGGCCCAATTACAGCATCAAAATTGAATATACCAGTAATAGATATGGGTGCACCAGTACTTAGCATGCATTCCATAAGAGAATTAGCATCCGTAAAGGATAATGAATATACAATTAAAGCATTTACTGAATTTTTAAATTAGGCATAAATATAGATAAATAGGTACAAAGTTGTACTTATTCATCAATTAAATTGGTAATTTAAAAGTACTAATTGTCAATGTTCAATGCTCAATTTTCAGTTGTTAACCATTGAATATTGATAATTGAACATTGATAATTAATCGCCAAGTATAAGTGCGATTTACAATGTGGGTATCTATATTAAAAGTTTGATACACCAAGAAAAATGTATTAATTTAGAATTCATAATTTAGAATGTATAATTTAGATTAAATAACTGTCCAATATGCTTATTTAGCAAACTTGGATGGTTATTTTTTTGAGATACATTAAATTATTAAGAATATATTTTGTAATTCTGGTAAAAATAACTCCACATTGTGAATTGTAAATTATGCATTACCTACAGGGTACTCTAAAGGTTATGCATCAGTGATTTCAATTAAGAAGGGAGTTTTTTACTTGAAAAATAATAACTTTTATGGCGTGAGAAAAAATGTTTTAAGAGAGCTTGAAGATGGATTTTCATGTATCCGTGAAAACTTCAAGTACTTTAGCAAGTTGTCGAAAAATGGTTATAAAGTACTAGGAGCATGCGAATGGCTTCTTGATAATATATATATGATTGAAAAAGAGTATAAAGGAATAAAAATGGAGATGCCTATAGAGTATTTTAAGGGCCTTCCTTCTATAAGTAGAGATCTAGAATCTCTGATTTGGGGTGAATCACCTACTCAGGGAACGAATGTGAGTCGAGTTTCCTCAGATAAAGAACTAATTCCACGTATTTTTTTAGTAGCTAAGAATTATATAAATAATGAAGATGAGATTAGTTGTGATAAATTTATTAAGTACATAAATGAATTTCAAGAACGAGGTATTCAAAATAAAACAGAATGGAATTATGTAGATGTTCATGTTGATGAAGAAATTTTAGAAACAGGTACTAAAGATAATAATCTTCAAGAGCACGATAATCAAGAAGAAAATTTAAATACAAATTCAGGGAATAAAGAAATTACTTTTACTATGGGTGAGTTGTGGGCTTTTCCACTTATGCTTAAAATAGCAATTATTATAAATTTATCTAAATATACACAAGAAATTGTTAATATTCAAAAAGAAATTTTAAATGAAAGTAATATGGAAAATAAATGGGAAATAAATTCGGATTGTAATAGTAGCGCCATAAAGGGTAACTTAAGAGAAGAATTTTTAGAAAAACATATTGGTGAATATATAAATTCAATTAGAAAAATTGAAGGAATAAGTTGGCGTAGGTTTTTTGAAAATACCTCTAAAGTTGAAAAGACTTTAAAAGAGGATCCTGAAAATATTTATAACTATATGGATTTTGAGTCTAAAGATTATTATAGGCATAAGCTTGAAAAAATAGCCAAAGTTATTGAAATAGATGAAATTAGTTTAGCAAATTATGTTTTAGACCTTGCTAAAAGTAGTAAAAATAATAAGGAAGATAGTTATAAGTGTCATGTGGGTTATTATTTGATTGATGATGGAATAAGTGAACTAAAAGGATATCACCGTAATATAAGAGGCGTGATTTCAGAAGAAACGTATTTGACCATTAATATACTAGGAACTCTTATGGTGAGTATGATCCTTTTATTTATAAGTAGTTTACTGGGAATAACATATACTAAATCCCAATATATAATTTCGTTATTAATTATTTTAATTCCTATAAATGAAATAATAATAGGACTCATTAATTGGACTGTAAGCAAAGTTTCAGAAGTTAGGTTGATTCCAAAATTAAATTTTAGTATGGGAATTCCAGATGAGAATAAAACTGTAATTGTAATTCCGGCTATTGTGAATTCTAAAGAAAAAGTTAAAGAGCTTATGGATAAATTAGAAGTTGCTTATTGTGGGAACAAAGATAAAAATTTGTACTTTGCGTTGCTTAGTGATTTTTGCGACTTTGATCATGAGAATGAAGAAAAGGATGCTGAAATAATTAAGTGTGGAATTGAATGTGCTCGAAGCTTAAATGAAAAATATTGCAATAATAATGGTAATAGTAGTATTGATGATAACAGCATTGATGTGAGGGAGGATAAATTTTTCTTTTTAAGCAGAAAAAGAATTTATAATAAGAAACAGAATGTTTATATGGGCAAGGAAAGAAAACGTGGAAAACTTATGGAGTTTATGGCCCTTATTAGAAATAGTAATGACCACACTTATGATGTATTTAGTTCGGAAATCAATATACTCAGTAATGTTAAATATTTAATTACATTAGATGAGGATACATTTATGCCAAGAGAGAGTGTTTTTAAACTTGTAGGTGCTATGAGTCATGTGCTTAATATTCCATATGTGAAAGGAAATAAAGTGGTTAGAGGTTATGGAGTTATGCAACCTAAGGTGAGCATAAGTTTAGAGAGTAAAAATCAGACTTATTTCTCTAAAGTTTTTGGAGGAGAAGAAGGTGTTGATGGATATTCAGTAGCCTATTCTGATACTTATCAAGATTTATTTGGTGAAGGATCTTTTACAGGAAAAGGAATAATTAACATAGATGAGTTTTATCCCTTATTACATAATTTAATAAAGGATGATAAAATACTTAGTCATGATCTTCTAGAAGGAGGAATTACAAGATGTGCATTGGTAAGTGATGTAGAATTTATTGATAAATACCCGGCATTTTATGAATCTAGCTGCAGAAGATTGCATAGATGGGTTAGAGGAGATTGGCAATTAATAGGATGGTTGTTTTCTAATAAAATAAGTCGCCTATACAAATGGAAAATATTTGATAACTTAAGGAGGAGTTTATTATCACCTAACTTACTTCTTACTATTGTTTTATCATTAACCATTTTAAATGGAAAAAGTCAAATTGTAGTCCTTTGCTTTTTGGGTTTAATAGTTTCTTTAGTATTTACAGTAACAGATTTTGTTGTAACGCCTAAAAATAAATTAATGGGAACCTTCAAAAGTTTTGAACAAATATTATTAATAATAAGTTTTATCCCATATCAATCTTTTTTGATGATTCATGCTATAATCATAACATTATTTCGAGTTTGTATTTCTAAGAGAAATCTTTTGGAATGGCAGTCTTCAGAGTTTGTAGAAAAGAATTATAGCAATACATTCATTGGCTATTTGAAAAGAATGTGGATTGCGCCAATAATGGGATTGTTAATACTATATTTATCTTTCTATAGTTCTTTAGTAGTTATTACTTATAATTTAGTAGTTGGAGTACTTTGGATAGTTAGTCCATATATAGCATATAACATAAGTATGAAGCTTCCAGATAACAATAAGAATACATTGAAAAATGAAGAAAAAAATTATTTAAGAAAGATATCTAGACGAATATATGCCTATTATCAAGACTTTGTTAATGAAGAAAACAATTATTTAGCTCCAGACAACTACCAAGAGAATCCATTTAAAGGAGTTGCTCATAGAACCTCTCCAACGAATATAGGTATGGGATTAACTTCAAATATTGTTGCATATGATTTAGGATATATAACTATGTTTGAGCTTGTTGATAAGGTAGAGCTTATATTGAATAGTATGAAAGATTTGAAAAAGGTAAATGGTCATTATTTAAATTGGTATAACACAAAAACAAAAGAACCACTATGGCCAAGATATGTATCAACAGTTGATAGTGGAAATCTCCTAGGGAATTTGTGGGTTTTGAAAGAAGTCATGGAGGAGCTTAAACACAATAAAGTAATAAGAGTAAAGGAAGTTGGAGCTTTAAATGATATTTATAAGATAATTGAAGATGAAGATTCATCTATTAAACTTAAATTTACTTCACATGTTAAAATTGGAGAATATTTTAAAGTACTAAATGAAATTTTATTCAAAGTTGAGGAATTTAAAGATAATGAAAAAATAAGTAAACTGCAACAGTTAGATGAGGTTAACGATGATAATTTTAATAAAGAAGAGAAAAAAATAAATAAAAATGAAAATAACTTAAACGAAGAAGGAAATGACTTAAATGAAAAAGAAAATTGGAATAAAAGTATTTTAAAATTTCATAATGAAGAAGCAAATTATTGGATTTCTAAGCTTACAGGTGAGGTTAAGAAAAAAATTAAGTATTATAATTGTACTTTGGGAGGCCTAGAAAAGTTATACAGTAAAGAATTTTTTGAGGGAGTTCCAAACATTATAGAATTAACTCATCGATGTGAAGATTATAAAAGAAAAAATGGGGATAACTTTGATTGCACATTAGGAGAAAGAATTGCTAATTTAAAAAAATATGTGGATAAAATAGATAAGATAATTGAAGATATTAATAAAATATCAGAAGAAATGAACTTTAGTTTTCTTTATGATAAAACTAGAGAGTTATTTTCTATTGGATATAATGTAGAAGAAAATTCGCTTGGAAATTCTTATTATGATTTATTGGCATCAGAGTCTAGAACGGCATCATTTGTTGCTATAGCCAAGAATGATGTACCTTCTGCCCATTGGTTTAAATTAAGTAGGGCAATGACTAATGCTTTTCATACTCATTCTCTCGTATCTTGGAGTGGAACAATGTTTGAGTATTTTATGCCTTCACTAATAATGAGAAATTATCCTAGAACTTTGCTTAGTCAGACTTATAGATCCGTAATAAAGGCTCAAATAAATTTTGCAAAACAAAAGAAAACTCCTTGGGGAATATCAGAATCCGCATTTTACAAATTTGATGCTTCTGAGAATTATCAATATAAAGCATTTGGAGTACCTGGCCTTGGATTGAAGAGAGGTCTTGAAGATGAAATTGTAATATCGCCGTATTCAACTTTAATGACACTTACATTTACAAAAAATGCTGGAATCAAAAATCTTAAGAGATTTGAAAAGATAGGTGCATTAGGGAGATATGGATTTATTGAAGCTATAGATTATACTAAAGCTAGAGAAGATAAATATATAATAACAGTTTCTAAAAAAGAAACACAAAATGAAACATTAGAAAAACTAGCTGTGGATAAGTATACTATAAAAGAATCTAACAATGAGAAAAATAAGGACGATATCTTATCAATTGAAAATAATTATACACAGAATGTGGATAAAAACGGAGATTATGTGGATAACTACGATGAAATCGTGGATAGTTATCATAAAAACGTGGATAATATATGGAATAAAAATAAAGATAATAATGTGGATAATGTGGATAACTTTCAAGTTGATGAAAATATACATGAAAATACTGCTCATGAAAAAAATGTTGGAATTTCAAACAATCCGCAAAAAATCAACAAAATCATGACTTATATGGTTCATCACTTAGGTATGTCTCTTATGTCTTTAGATAATGTTTTAAATGATAATATTTTGATTAATAGATTTCATAGTTTACCAGAAGTTAAATCAACAGAGCTTTTATTAAAGGAGAAGATTCCACAAAATGTAACTTTTGAAAGAAATGAAGATTTTTCTATAAAGAATAAATATCTTGAAGGAGAAACCTTAATTCCAAGAATATTTGAAAAAGTAAATACAGATGCTCCACAGCTATTGTTATTATGCAATGGGCAGTATTCATCTATGATTACAGCAAGTGGAAGTGGATATTCTAAGAAAAATGATATTATGCTGTATAGATGGAAAGGGAATTCTACAAGTGATGATAGTGGAATGTTCTTTTATATAAAGAATTTAAATTCTAATGATTATTGGAGTTCAACCTTTGAACCTTGTAAAAATTCTGGTGATAAATATGTGGCTGAATTTAATTTGGATAAAGCTAAGTTTAGTAGAAAAGATGGCAATATTGAAACTGTAACTGAAATTGTAGTTTCTCCAGAAGAAAATTTTGAAGTTAGAAAATTAATTTTAAATAATTTAGGAGACAAAACACGAAGTATTGAAATAACAAGCTACATGGAAATAACATTGGCTACTTTTGGTGCTGATGTTGTTCATCCTGCTTTTTCTAATTTATTTGTTCAAACAGAATATGATGAAAAAGAAAACATTCTTATAGGAAGTAGAAGAGGAAGAGTTAAAGATGCAAAAATTCCATATATATTTCATAAGGTAATAGCGCATAGCGAATTAGAAGGGAGTATTACATATGAAACTTCTAGAATAAATTTTATAGGTAGGAATAGGGAGTTAAAATCTCCATTAGCTATGGATAATGATAAAGCTTTAAATAATACAGTAGGAACAGTTTTAGATCCGATAATGAGCTTGCGAACCAGAATTAGATTACAGCCCCATTCACAAACCGAGATTTTCTATATAACTGGAATATGTGATTCTAAAGAAGAAGTTTTAGAATTATGTAGAGAAAATAGCTCTGATAATAAGCTAAATAAAATATTCAAAGATTATAGCATAATGATACAGCTTGAACTTAGAAAGTTTGGAATAAGAAGTGCAGAGGCAAATGTATTTCAAAGCATTGCTAGTCAAATATTCTTTTTAAGTAATATAAGAAAAAATAGAGAAGAATATATTAAAAATATCTCAAAGCACCAAAAAGATTTGTGGTCTTATGGAATTTCAGGAGATCTTCCTATTATAATGGTAGCTATAGAAAAAGAAGGAGATATAAATATAGTATTCACTATGATAAAATTCCACTATTATTTAAAGCTGAAAGGAGTTAAATTAGATTTAGTTATATATAATGATGAAGAGATTTCTTATGATGAACCTCTCCAAAAGAAAATAATGGAATCTATAAAACTTTCTGATGGAGGTGAAACCCTAAACAAAGCAGGTGGAATATTTATTCACAATAAGGCAACCATGGACATTGGAGTTAAAGAGTTGTTAATAGGAATTTCGAGGGTTTACGTAGATTGCAAGAACAATCTAAATTCACATATGGATTTAAAGAATAGTTTAGCATCTAATATAATATTAGAAAATAATAATGAAATACCATATGAAGAATATGATCATGATATAGATGTAATAAATGGTGATGATTTATTCAAGGGAACGGAAGAAACACAAGAATTACAAGATCAATCTAATTTTAATCATATAAAAGAAAATTTAGAAAAAGAAGTTAATGAAGAAAATGTAGAAAATTTAGATTTCTTTAATGGTTATGGTGGTTTTAGCAAAGAAGATAATAGTTACATAATTAAATTATCTAATTATAAGAATACTCCAGCTCCGTGGATCAATGTTATTTCTAATGAAGATTTTGGATTTCATATATCTGAAGCGGGTGCAGGGTATACTTGGTGTGGGAATTCTAGAGAAAATAAGATAACACCTTGGAGTAATGATTATATTAGAGATCCTTTAGGGGAAGCTCTTTATATTAAAGATAATGTTTCAGGAAACTATTTTTCAATATCACCAAAACCAGTTAGAGATTCTGGAGATTACTTAATAAAACATAGCTTTGGATATTCTGAATTTAATCATACGGCTTATGATTTGAAGGGAAAGCTTGAAGTCTTTGCACCAAAAGGCGAAAAAGTCAAAATTCAAAGAGTTACTTTAGAAAATTTAAGTGATGAAGACAGAGATATTTCAGTGTTTTATTATGCAAAACTTGTCTTGGGTGTTTATGAATATGATAGTTCAAGATATATTTCTACATATATTTCTAATGGTTTCATAGGAGGAAGCAATCCTTATAGTGAATATTTTGGTAAATTAAATGCTTATTTAACTATCTTAGGTGGAGAAAATTTAAGCTTTACTGGGGATAATAAAGAATTTATAGGAATTGGTGGTGAGATATCTGAGCCAGAAGGTCTAAATCATAATAATTTAAGTAATCGTTTTGGTGGAATTTATGACCCCTGTTTGGCAGCAGTAACAAGTATTAAATTAAGAAAAGGTGAAAAAAAAGAAGTAGTTATTTTATTTGGGCAAGAAGAAAGGGAAAATATAGAAAAAGTTATAAATAAATATAAGATTTATGAAAATGTAGAAGCAGAATTAGATAAGGTAAAACAATATTGGAGTCATTTCCTAGGAAATATACAAGTTAAGACACCAGATAAATCTTTAGATTATCTTTTAAATGGATGGCTTTTGTATCAAACCTTGAGTTGTAGATATTTAAGTAGAAGTGCATTTTACCAAAGTGGTGGGGCTTATGGATTTAGAGACCAACTTCAGGATTCCATGGCACTTGGTGTTGCTGATTCTAAAATACCAAAGGCTCAAATTTTAAGAAGTGCTTCAAGACAATATGTGGAAGGTGATGTTCAACATTGGTGGCACCCAGTTGTCAATTCCGGTATAAGAACAAGATTTAGTGATGATTTATTATGGTTACCTTATGTAACAGCAGAATATATTAATTCTACAGGAGATTATGAAATTTTGAATCAAACAGCTCCTTATTTAGAAGATGAACCTTTAAGAGAAGGTGAAGATGAGAGATATACCATAGTAAATCAATCTTCAAAGGAAGGTACTATATATGAACATTGTTTGAAGGCTATAGAAAAATCTTTAAAATTTGGAGTTCATAATATTCCTTTAATGGGCAGCGGAGATTGGAATGATGGAATGAGCACTGTTGGTAATGAAGGAAAAGGAGAAAGTGTATGGCTTGGCTGGTTCTTATATTCAATATTAGGTAGCTTTATTGAAATTGCTGAAATGCAAAATGATAAAGAAACAAAAAATCATTATGAAGAAAGAAAAGAATTCATAAGAGAGAACTTAGAGAAAAATGCATGGGATGGTGGCTGGTATAGAAGAGCATATTTTGACGATGGAACGCCACTTGGATCTAGAGAAAATCCAGAATGTCAAATTGATTCATTAGCTCAAAGTTGGTCAATAATTTCAGGTGCGTTAAGTAGCGAACCAGAATCTACGATTTTGTGTGAGTCACTTACCCAGCGAGCGTATGCGAGTCGGGTTTCCTTAGCAGAAGGAATAGCAAAAACTGTAGATAGCAGAGCAAGAGCAATTGAAGCTATGGAAGCAGTTGATAGAAATCTTGTAAAGAAAGATAAGGGAATGATATTACTGCTTACACCGCCGTTTAGTAATTCAAAATTAGAACCAGGATATATAAAAGGATATGTGCCAGGAGTAAGAGAAAATGGAGGACAATATACTCATGCGGCAGTTTGGGTTATCCTAGCTTTAACAAAGCTTGGACTTGGAGATAAAGCAACGAAATATTTCAATATGATAAATCCAATAAATCATACGAAAACAGAATTAGAATGTATGATGTATAAGGTAGAGCCTTATGTAATGGCAGCAGATGTTTATATAAAAGAACCTCATGCAGGGCGTGGAGGCTGGAGCTGGTATACTGGAGCATCAGGATGGATGTATAGAGTTGGAATTGAAAATATTTTGGGACTTAGAAAAGTCCAAGACAAAGGATATGTTATAGAACCTTGTATACCAAAAGACTGGAAAGAATTTGAGATAAAAATTACAAATGAAAAGGAGGATTATAATATAAAGGTATTTAGATTAGAAAAAGAAGACGGAAAACTTAATGGAAATCAAAGAAGTGTAATCATTAATGGAAAAATTATAGAAAACAACATAATTCCAAGAAATGCAGGTAAACTTCAAGTTGAAGTTTACTTTGAATAGACGAATGGAATTTAGACTTAACTTAATAGGTTAAAAAATATAGATATAGAAGTAATTTTATTATTAATATTAAAATTACTTCTATTTTTCATATTTAAAAAATTGTAGATAAAAAAATAATTAAATTTTTGGCATTTGTATAACAAAAATAAATATTGAATTTATGTAGGTGTTAAGTGGCATACTTTAGTTGTCGAGAGTTATAAAAAACAATAATTTTTAGTAAATTGTAGTAGAAATATACATTAAAGTATGAAGTTTAATATCAATATGCTAATTTTGTTATTATATAGATTAAATTATTCATAATTAATTGACGAATCATAAATATTATTTGCGGAAAAGAAAGAAATTCTGTTGAAAATGAAGTTAATTCAATATAGAATTATATCTGGTAAAAAGAAATGTAGAGTAAAAATGAATTATTAAATTATAAGTAAACTATAAGGAGTTTATTGATGAGTATATATTATAAATACAAAAAGAATATAATTGATATTTTGTTCATATTTTCAGGTTGCATGATAGCATCTTTAGGAGTAAATCTTTTTTTGTCACATGCTAAACTTTTAAGTGGAGGTGCTACTGGGGTAGCATTAATTTTAGAGTATACAGCTGAAATCCCAGCTGGTATAGTAATTCTAATAATTAATATACCATTACTTATATTGAGCTATAAAAAACTTGATAGATCATTTACCATTTATACAACAATAGGAATGCTTTGCCTTTCAACTTCACTTATGATAACAAAATCATTAACGAATTTCATTAATATGGAAAATGATGTACTTATATTTTGTATATATGGTGGAGTTTTATGTGGCATTGGTTATGGATTGGTATTTTTAAGAAGTGGTTCTACTGGTGGAACTGATATAATAACAATGTTAATTAGAAAGAAATATTCAAATTTTAATATAGGTAGTTTAGGATTTTCCCTTAACTTGATAATAGTAATTATTGGAGCAATAATATTTGGTATTCCACAAGCCTTATATACACTAATTTCATTATTCATTCAAAGCGTAGTTCTTGATAAGATGTTAAAAGGATTTAGCAGTAAAAAGCTTCTTCTTATTTTAACAAGGAAAGAAAAAGAAATTATCGAATATGTAATTAAAGATCTTAATCGTGGAATTACATCTTTATTCGCAGAAGGTGAATACACGCATGATAAAAAGAAAATGCTTTATTGTATTGTAAGTTCACATCAAATGATTAAATTAAAGACTATTGTACATGATATCGATCCAAGTGCATTTATAACTATAGTTGATGTATCTGAAGTTAGAGGACAGGGCTTTTTAAATATTTAATTATCAAGTGGAACTTGACTTGGGTGGAGTTAATCTCTAGTGGGTAAATATTTTATTTGAGGTTGACACTTAAAAATTTGAAACAATTTGAGATTTAAGGTATAATATTCCTTATTAATAGTAAGGCGTGTTAAAAAATTAGCAAATCATTATGTTATTTTTTTAATTGTGCCTTAGTTTCTTTCATATGTCTAAGGAGGCAACAATAGGTTATGCAAAATAATATAAAAAAGGTTTTAGTCATATTTCCAATGATTTTCTTATTATGTGTGTCTTTTATTGGAATTAATGCAAAGGCTGAAGTAAAAGTGGACAAGCAAGATGCTATAGCCACAACAATCAATCAAAATACAGAAAGTAATAATTCAACTAGCACGCAAGTTGATGATTCAGAAAATAATAAGAGTAAAACAAGTATTACAGCAAATGAAGGGACTGGATCAACAAATTCAGGAAGTGTAACAACTATTTCTGGGCAAAATGTTGAAGTACCAAGCCAAAATGATACGGAAACAAAAAATGATCAAGATTCGACTGGACAAACAGTAGTTCAAGAAGTTTTGCCAGAATGGAAGAATATAGATGGAAAGCTGTATTATGTTACTAAAGATGGGGTATTAGAAAAAACAGGATGGTTTAAGGAAAAAGATGAGAATCCGAATGCTAGCAATGATAATGTATATTATTTAGATAGAAATCATGCTGCAATAATTGGTTGGAAAGAATTCGGAGATTTATGGTATTATTTCAACGAAGCTGGAATTAAGCAAACTGGTTGGCAACTAATTAACTATAATTGGTATCACCTAGATGAAGAAGGAATAATGGATATTGGGTGGATCAAAGATAATGGAGACAAATTTTACTTGAATGATGAAGGAATTATGACTGTAGGTAAGAAATACATAAAGGATAATTGGTATTTTTTCGGATTTAATGGAATTCTTCAAACTGGATTTTATAATAATAACGGAAAAATTTATTATTCAACTAAAGATGGAATAATGGGAGCAAATGAGTGGATAAATACTAAAATAAATAAGTATTATGTTAAAGCAGATAGTAATATTGCAACTGGAAATACAATCATAGATAATCAGATGGAAGAGTTTAAGTCTAATGGAAAATACATAGGAACTGCAAAAATGAAAGATCATTTATTTGTAAAATATTTAAGTGTTGGAGATGCCGATTGTGAATTTATAAAGCTTCCAAGTGGGGAAACTGCACTCATTGATACTGGAGATGTAAAGACTTCAGAAAAAGTAGTTAATTTTTTAAAAGAGCAAGATCTTAAACAGGAAGATGGAAAAGGGGTAATTGACTATATTATAATTACCCATGGACATTCTGATCATATTGGTGGACTAGCTTCTATTTTAGATGATTTTAAAGTTAAGAAAGTCTATATGCCTGATATTGCAATAATGAAAGATTGGTATTCAAATGTAAAAGTTACAACAGAAAATGCTGCAAACATTGAGATGATGAAGAGAGATTATGATGTTTATAATGATGCAGTAAAAGCTATGAAAGACAAAAGTATAAAATTTACTGATACGGAAAATGGTGAATTTATAGATAAAAATAAAATTTTGCAATTTGTACAATCAGACAAGGACTTTGGACCAATAGGATCTCCAGCCCTTGTAGCAAATTATTGGGGAATTAATGAAAATTCTGCTATAGTATATTTAAATTATGGAGATTTGCAAGCTTTGTTTACTGCTGATATGGAATGGAATTCAGAAAAAGATTTTTGGGTAAATGATTTATTAGGTGGAAGAGATGTTGATGTATTAAAGGTACCTCATCATGGAAATGATACATCATCAACTGTAGACTTTATTAGATACTTAAAACCGGATATTGGAATAATAAGCAGATCAG
>JAKBFR010000218.1 GCA_021837545.1 Bacillota bacterium
TTATTCATATTAGATATATCAGTATTTGAAGAGCTTGAACCTGATTTAGATTCTGAAATAACTCCATTAAATGGGATTGTAATTTCAATAGTATGACTATTTTTTTCTGTTTTTTCTAAATCATTTTTATTCATAAGTATTCTCCCTTCTAGTATTAAAATTGCACTAGATGAATAATGTGCATTATATAGTTTACCCATTTAGTCATAAAATATAGTTAATAAAAATTGTATATTCCTAGGCTTAAACAATATTTGTATTAAAAAAGACAACTAAATAATACTTTAGATCATACAAAAGGTTATCAGCCCATTTATTTATAGAAAGATGATTTTAAAACATAATATATATTAAAGTATGGCATAATATATTTATAAATATTAGAGATCAAACTTAAGAATGTAATATGCGCCAAAAGATGCTTAAAAAATTATTTGAAAATAAATATATAAATAAAAGGTGTGTGAAAAATGAATAAATTAGAAAAACTAATAGATGCAGGATATAAGGTAAAAATTCAATCAAGCTCTAAATTTTGTTTAACTTTAAATGATGAGATACCTTGTATGAGTTTTAATGCGGATAGCATAGAGGACGCGATTGATTTAGCTTATGACTTTGTAAAAGAACAGAAAAAAGCAGCAGATAAAGCTGAAACAGAAAAACAAATAACAGATTGTAAAATTATAATTGATTTACCACAAACACAAGAATTAAAAATCAATGAAGATATTCTTAACGGAGAATTTAAGACTACGACTACTATTAGAGTATATTCAGATGTTTTGGTAAAGTTTAAAGATTTTGCAGATACACATCAAGAGTATAAAATCTTGGATTTGGTTAGTATGGCATTTTTAGAATACATAGAGAAATATCAACAATAATGTATAAAATAGTTTTTTGAAAATATGTAATTATTATATAAAGTGGGTTGGCTTATTAAAATATTAAACATATCAAGAAAAATTTTAAGCACTTTTGAGTATGGAGAAGGAAAGATTTCCCTACTCTTATTTTTTTAGTTTTTATTATAGGTGCTTGGGATACAAATTTACCTTTTAAGGAAGGGATTATAAGAAAATTTGATACTAAGGTTCTCTATAACAACGCTTTAATATCAAAAGTACAATAGAGCTTGTAAATCTAATAGTATACCTTATCTTGCTCTTTAGGAAATTATAAAATTTTTAAGTTGTAGATAACTTTTTAATCTTAAAATAACTGAATATAAAAAAGTTATCTCAGTTATTTTTATAATTTTCATCCTTCAGCACGATGAAAAGTCATATATTGCGTAAAATGCGTTTAGAAGTGCTTAGTGAAGAGAGATAGTATTTCTAGTAATATATGATTTTGCTATTATATTGTATGGTTGCAAAGTAAAAGCATAACACATATAATACATTACGTAGTAATAATTGACATAGTGTGTCAATATGATATACTATAAAAGTGAATTGTTTATTAAGGAGGAGATTTAATGGTAGCCTTTAAGCAAATGTGGGAGGATGTACGCCTAATTTTGTCAAATGAAGAATACTCAGATATAGAGATTTCGGAGAGATTTAATTGTGGATTTACAGTTAAAGAGCGAGATAATATAATTTTTATTACAAGAGATGACTTTGTGGATTTTTGGTGCAAGCTGTTGTACTATAATGAATTATCCTTAGAACAGGTTTTAAAAGATGATAAATCAAAACCAAAATATATTTATACTATTATAAAACAATTGCCTTATATATCAGAAAGCTCTGGAGTAATTAAGTTACTACAGTAGTTAGGGCATGAAAATAAATAACAAGTCAAAGATGCGACGGATATTTTGTGTCAGGCAAGGAGACAGGTTCTGTTGATAGTTGTACTATCAGCAGGTTCTGTAGACGAAGTATGACGCAAAATAGACTAGCATACTGACTTGTTATTTCTTTGAATGTCCCTTATATTGAATGTTACAATATAATGTTATATAATTCTATTAAGCTCATATTCATACATTATGAATGTGAGCTTAATAATTTTGTGAGGATGAGGTATGTAGATGGAAATCACAAATGTTAATGCGGAAGAACTGATATTTGCTTTAGATATAGGAACAAGATCCATAATAGGGACAGTTGGAGTAATAGTAGAGAAAAAATTTCAAGTTATTGCTGAAAGTTATATAGAACACGAAGAAAGAGCTATGGTTGATGGTCAAATCCATGATATTCAATTGGTAGCTAGCGGAGTAAAAAAGGTAAAAAAAGAATTAGAGGGTAGTTTAAAGCTTTCTTTAGCTAAAGTAGCAATTGCAGCTGCAGGAAGATTTTTAAGAACAGTTGCAATAAAGTCTGAAATAGAAATTGATGGCAATAAAGAAATCGATAGGGAAGTCATTAGAAGTTTAGAGCTGACTGCAGTTAAAATGTCAGAAGACGAAGTTAACAAGTCTACACAAGGTAAGCTTTATTGTGTAGGATATAGTGTGAAAAATTACTATTTAAATGGATACATAATCTCAAATCTAAACTCCCACAAAGGAGAGAAGATTGCAGTAGAAATAATTGCTACGTTCCTTCCACGTTCAGTGGTAGACAGCCTCTATGCTGTTATGGATAAGGCTGGACTTGAGGTTGTAAGTTTGACATTAGAGCCAATAGCTGCTATGGAAGCTGCAGTGCCACAGAATTTGCGATTGTTAAACTTAGCTTTAGTGGACATTGGTGCAGGTACTTCTGATATTGCAATTAGTAGTAAGGACAGCATAAGTGCATATGGCATGGTACCCACGGCAGGAGATGAGATAACTGAAATAGTAGCTCAAGCTTATTTAGTTGATTTTAACACCGCTGAGAAAATTAAAAAGAAAAGCAGTGGAAAAGACAAAATTCAATACATAGATGTTTTAGGCTTTGAAAATGAAATAGACCCAGAAGAAGTGTTAAAAATAATAAACCCTGTAGTTATGAAGATTTCAGAAGAAATTGGAAATAAGATAATTGAGTTAAATGGAGGAAAAGCTCCTAATGCAGTATTTTTAGTAGGAGGGGGAGCACATACTCCTTTTATTAAAGAGAATATTGCTAAAATTTTAAATCTGCCAATACAACGGGTTGCAATTAAAGGCAGAGAAGCGGTAGTTGACTGTATTTGTGATGGTGAACTCGGAAGTGTTGGTGTTACAGTTTTAGGAATTGCACTTATATCAATAAAGAAATTAGGTCATGATTTTGTTGATGTCATCATAAACGATAAGGTTGTAAGTCTATTTAATGCTCATAAACATACGGTTATGGATGTAATGGTACAAGCGGGTATTAATCCTAAAATATTAATTGGTAAGAATGGAAAAAATATAAGATTCACAGTTAATGGAATAAAGCGAGTTGCCTTTGGAACCCTAGCTAAGGGGGCAGAAATTAAGATAAATAACCTGCTTAGCAATATTGATTCCGAGGTAAAAGAAGGAGACATTATTGAAATTGATTTCTGCAAAGATGGGAAAAAC
>JAKBFR010000219.1 GCA_021837545.1 Bacillota bacterium
GGAAAACCTCACTCGTTTCTACATGTTGATAAACCAGAAGTAGATTTACCACAAGGTATAGACACTCATAGTGAGCAAGTTTATTTAAAAGCTAGAGAAAATCTTCAAAAAATGATTAGTGATAAAGTATATATGCAAGATGAAAAACCTTGTATGTACATCTACAGACAAATCATGAACGGAAGACCTCAAACTGGTATAGTTGCTTGTGCTTCAATTGATGATTATATAAATGATATAATTAAAAAACATGAATTAACAAGAGCTGATAAAGAACTTGATAGAATTAATCATGTTGATTATACAAATTCTAATACTGGACCAATATTCTTAACATATAGACATAAAGATGAAATAGACAGTATAGTAAAGAATTGGACAGAAACAAAAACACCAGTATATGATTTTAAATCAGAAGATGGAGTATCTCAAATTGTTTGGGTTATAGATGAAGAAGCAATTATAAATAAATTATCAGCTATATTTGCTGAAACAGATTATTTATATATAGCTGACGGACATCATAGATCAGCTTCAGCTTGTAAAGTTGGATTAAAGAGAAGACAAGATAATCCAGCATACACTGGTGAAGAAGAATTCAACTTCTTCTTATCAGTTATATTCCCAGACAACGATTTATACGTAATGGATTATAATAGAGTTGTTGCAGATTTAAACGGAAATTCTTCAGAAGAATTTATGAATAAAGCTGCTGAAAAATTTGATATCACAGCCTTTGAAGGTGAAGGCCAATTTAAGCCAGAAATGCAAAGAACATACGGAATGTTCCTAGATGGAAAATGGTATAAGTTAGCTGCTAAAGAAGGAACTTTTGATATGAATGATCCAGTAGATAGATTAGACGTATCAATACTTCAAAAGAACTTGTTAGAACCAATCCTAGGAATTGATGATCCAAGGACAAACTCAAGAATTGATTTCGTAGGTGGAATAAGAGGACTTGGAGAACTTGAAAGAAGAGTTAACGAGGGTATGAAAGTTGCATTTTCTATGTGTGCTACAACTATGGATGATTTAATGGATATAGCAAATGCAGGAAAAATAATGCCTCCAAAATCAACTTGGTTTGAGCCAAAACTACAAAGTGGAATATTTGTTCACGAATTATAATTTAAAAATACTTAAGTAAAATATAAAAATCATGGTAAAAATGGGGCTATTTAAATAGGGGGAAAAGACCACGCATATGCGTGGTCTTTTTAAATATATAGGGTATAATAAAATTATAAAATTGATTTCTTCTAATTGATAGGTTTAAATACTTGTTATATTAATTACTTTATGGCAAAATAATTATTGTTAATGGTTATGATATAAAAGTATTGAAATATTAATTTGCTATATTAGGCATCTAAAATAAATCACTAAAAAAGATGCTTTATAAGTTAAGAGGTTTTTTAAATAGAATATTTGAAAATTTTATCATATGAAACATTGATATATTTATAATAATATTTATTGCAAAGGAGAGAGTCGCATGGCACAGCATTCATTGTCAAGAACAGAGTTACTTATAGGTAAGGATAGTTTAAACAAATTACAAGAAAGTAAGGTAGTAGTTTTCGGAATAGGTGGAGTTGGCAGTTACACTGTTGAAGCGCTAGTAAGAGCTGGTGTTGGGAAATTGGTGTTAATAGACGACGATACGCTATGCCTAACAAACATAAATAGACAAATACATGCTAACTTTAAAACTGTTGGCAAAAGTAAAGTAGGAGTAATGAGGGATAGAATACTCGAAATAAACCCGAAATGTGAAGTTATCACTCACGAAACTTTTGTAACTGCAGAAAATATGGGAGATATAATTACTGAGGATACGGATTATGTAGTAGATGCTATAGATACAGTAACTTCTAAAATAGCTTTAGTTGAATACTGTAAAGAGCATAATATCGATATTATATGTAGTATGGGTACCGGAAATAAATTAGATCCAACTTTATTTAGAGTTGCAGATATTTACGATACAAAAATATGTCCACTTGCAAAGGTTATGAGACATGAACTTAGAAAGCGAAACATTGACAGTTTGAAGGTGGTTTACTCAGAGGAAATTCCTACAAAACCAAAACTTGATGAAGTTATAACTTGTAAAGAAGGTTGTATATGTACAGGAGGTTCAAAAAAATGTGCTATTAAAAGACAGATTCCAGGTAGTATATCTTTTGTTCCTCCAGTAGCAGGCTTAGTAATTGGCGGAGAAGTAATTAAGGATTTAATTAAGAAAAATAGTTAGTATTTAAAATTATAGACATGAAAAAAGATAAGAGTGAAAATTAATACACTCTTATCTTTTTTATTGGCAATTATCTTTATGTGTACATTTGTAACGATCACACGTTTTCCCACAAGATTCAAGATGTATCATAATATTAGTATGTTTTAATGAATTTTCTATGCCATTTTCAATTTCATCACATATATCATGAGCATCTTTTACTGACATGTTATCAGGTACTACTAAATGTAAATCCACATATTTATCACGGCCAGATATTCTAGTTTTAAGATCATGGTAATCACAATATATAGAAGCATGTTTATTTATTTCATCAGTTATTATTTGAATCTCTTCATCAGATAACTTAATATCTAAAAGAGGGTTAAAAGCAGTTTTTAATAGCTCAAAGGCTTCTTTAAGTATAAACATTGCAACCAAAATTGCGACTAATGGATCTAAATAATTTAGCCCAGTAATCCAGATAAGCATTAAACCTATGCCTACGCCCAGTGAGGTGTATACATCTGTTTTTAAGTGAAGAGCATCTGCTTCTAAAGCAATTGAGGATTCGGCCTTTGCTACTTTATATAATTTCTTAGACACAATAAAGTTAACAGCAGCAGATATAAACATAACAATAAAGCCTATGCCAACAGACTCTATACCTTCAGGGTTAATAATTTTTTTTACGGATTCTATGATTATCCAAACAGAAGCTATAAATATTAAAAGGGCTTCTATTACACCGGATATGTTCTCTACCTTTCCATGTCCATAAGGGTGAGATTCATCTGCGGGTTTATCAGATATTCTTACTGAAACGAAAGCAATTATTGCAGCAAGTAAATCCATGGTTGAGTGTATTGCTTCAGATATTATGCTTACCGAACCTGTAAAAAGACCTACTATTAATTTCATAATTATTAAACTTGTGTTAGACATTATTGATAACCGTGCAGCTTTTGATTTTACATTCATATATAATACCCCATTTTAAATAAATTTGTTTATATTATTATCATTTGATAAAAATAAATTAATATTATAATATCTAAATACCTATAAAAAGTCAAGGTTTAGCTATATGGAAGACAATATCAATTGATAATGATTTACTTTATTAATTATGAATAGTATTATATTATGGTTCGGTTTATATTCGTAAAAAGAAAACGAACATTTTCCTAATATAATATTTATAATGCAAATATTATATTAG
>JAKBFR010000220.1 GCA_021837545.1 Bacillota bacterium
TCCGATCTTGGTAATAATCCTGCTAGTTGAAGACCATTGATTCCCATACCTGTAAACTTCAATCCTAAATAGAATACTAAAAGACTCGATATAAGAAAAAATGGTTTCATTGGGATACGTAAACCGATCTTTAGCATTAATACAGCAATTATTATAAGTATAGCGAATCCTAGCGCTATTCCTAAAAATAAATCAGTTAGCTTAATTGAAGATGCCATTCCAATGTAGAAAAGAACAACTTCAGTTCCTTCTCTAAAGACTGCTAAAAATGCCAAGAATCCTAAAGAGAACAAGCTGCCTTTAGCTAATGACTTATAACTTTTATCTTGGATATCGTCATTACGAGAGGATATACTTGATTTACTATGTAACCAATAACTCACATAAATGAGCATAACAGCTGCAAATACTCCTGTCCAACCAGATATCAAGAAATTATTATTCCCAAAAGTTCCTGATGTAAATAAAAGTTTAACTAAAATTGCTAGTACAATACTTACTATACTTCCAATTACTACTCCACCATAAATCCAAGACTTTTTGTTTTCTTGTCCAGATTTCTTTAAAAATCCTAGCAGAGCAACTACAACTAAAAGCGCTTCTAAACCTTCACGGAGTATTATAGTAATTACGTCTACTATACCGTATGATGTATTTCCATCTAATAAAGATAAATATCCATGCATTCTATCTATAACCTTTATAGCCTTATCTTTTTGAATTGGGTCTACTGTAAGATAAGCTTTTGCACTAACCATATCTTTCTCAGCATCATCATATACCTTCTTTGATTGTGTTAATACCACACCTTCTACATCAAGCCAAGATGAACTAAAAGTATCCATAGTTTTAACTGCTTTATCATCATCTCCACTTTCAATTTGACTCTTTGCTTTTTCTAAAAGTGCTACTAAATCTTTTATTGTCGCAGTTTCTCCTTTAGTTTTTGTTTCTCCACCATTACCTTCACCTGATATAAATGCTTTATTAGTTTTTTCTAAATCTTCTAAAGCACTAATAACTTTATCTTTTTGTACTGGGTCTTGAGTAAATAAAAATTTAACCATTCCCATCTTACTTTCAATATCTCCATAAGCTTGCTTCGATTGTTCTTTAACTCCATCTTCTTGTTCAACCCAAGCTTGATTATATTCTTCATATAAATCTTTTCCTTTAGAAATATCATCAGATTTTATCACATCTATTGATTTCTCAATAAATTCATTGCTTTTAGACAGCTCTGTCTTTGCATCTGCTGCAAAGGCTTTAATAGTGAATATTGGCAATATTAAAAATGCTACCAATATCAGTGTAAATAATTTACGCAATAATATCACTTCCTCCATCTTTTGTAATTTTAATATATGTAAAATATCTCATATTAAAATATAGGTAAATTGATTATATATGTTTCATTATCTATTTCAGATCTAAAACAATGTCTTTATCATAAAACTCAAACTTTTTTCCATTGAAAAACATTATCAATTTATCCTGATTATCATTATAGATTATGTCGAAAAATAATGCAATATGTTTATGAAAAAGAAATTATTAATATACACAACTCAATGATGTAAAAATAAAAATACCGCAATTAATGCGGTATTCTTAAATATGCAGGAATTTAAGTATATATAATTTATTATTTTACCCTTCTTGCTGTAATATAATCTGGTCTATCCACTGATGATATTTTTATCACATCACCAGTTCTTGGTGCATGAATATATGTATTATTGCCCACATACATTCCCATGTGAGTAGGATCACCATTCTTACCAAAGAATACAAGATCTCCAGCTTGAAGTTCATCTTTTGAAACTCCATATCCATCATTTATTTGATCATAAGTGGTTCTTCCAACATTGACACCAAAATGAGCATATACATATTGAGTAAATCCAGAACAATCAAAACCTGTAGAAGGACTTGTCCCACCCCAAAGATAAGGAGTTCCTAGGAAATTAGAAGCATATGCTATTATGTTACTGTCAGAAACAGAGGTTGTCCCTCTTGAAGGGTTAACTTTAGGGGCTTCACTTCTTATTTTATTTACTTGAACCATAGTTTCATTTACTAATGCTTGAGATTGATCTACTTTTGATGCAAATAATTTTTCCTGAGTTTTAGATTCTTCAACAAGTTTCTTTTGATCAGCAATGTTATTGTTTAAACTTGTTAATTTATTTTCATTTTCAGTCTTTAATGTAAGTATTTCATTGTACTTATCTTCAAGAGCTGCTTTTTTATTTTCTACTTCTGATTTTTTCAAAGCTAAATCACTTATGACTTTTTTATCACTACTTATTATTTTTGTGATTATTTCTGCTTTTGTTACTAACTCACTAAAGTTTTCTGATTCTAATAAAATCTTTAGATAATTAGATTGTCCATTTATGTACATTGATCTAACTCTTGCATCTAATACATCTTGTTGAATACTTATCTCTTTTTCAACTTTTGAAATTTGTTCTTTAGATTTATTTATATCGTTTTCAGTTGATTTTATACTCTTCTTATTTTCTTCTATTTTCATCATATAATCTTCAATTTGATTATCTAATGTTTCAATATTTAGTTCAAGTTCTTGTCGTTTATCTTCTACCCCCTTTAATGCATTTTTATTTTGCTCCATTTGGCTCTGTTGTGTTTGAGTCTGATTGGATACTGGGGCCGCATTCACTGAAATCTGAGCTACTAAAGCTAAGGTAACAGCAAATAAAACTGTCTTAGACGTGTTTTTCACTTATATCTCTCCTTTTTTTTAGAGTAAGGCACTGGAAATAAAATAACATTCCATGGTGTGCCTAATAGTTTCTTCTCTTTTTTAAAGTTATTTTAGATAATACACTAAAGATGTGTAGAAAATATGAAGATTCCACATAAGAATATATTTCCATCAAAAACTACATAATTTCTACATAATAATACGTTATTATATTACAGAAATAAAAAAAGAGTATTTACATATAAAATAATTTATAATCGGAGGATTCCTAATGATTAAATTTGTAGATGTTACTAAAGTGTATGATAACAACACATTGGCTCTTAAAAATGTAAATTTGACTATAGAAAAGGGTGAGTTTGCTTTTTTAGTAGGTCCAAGCGGATCTGGTAAGTCAACAATTATAAAAATGCTTTTTAAAGAGATTGAACCAACTGGTGGTAATTTAATTCTAAATAATACTGATGTTACCAATTTAAAGAAAAATGAAATTCCTTTTTACAGAAGGAAGATAGGTGTAATATTTCAAGATTTCAAACTAATACCAACTCTTAATATTTATGAAAATGTAGCTTTTGCATTAAGAGTTACTGGAGCTAGTAAAAAGGATATAAAAAATAAAGTCCCTATGGCTTTATCATTAGTAGGATTATCTAGTAAATTCAAGTCGTTTCCAAATGAGTTATCTGGTGGTGAACAACAAAGAGTATCAATTGCTAGAGCTATAGTTAA
>JAKBFR010000221.1:0-1909 GCA_021837545.1 Bacillota bacterium
GATTTATCAGGTAAAAGTGTTACAGAAGAAATTTTTAACTTTGACCATTTACATCCAACTCATGCACAAGCACGTTTAGTTGATAAAGATGGTATTATTCAAGATGTGACTAGCATGGGATTTAATAATGCTGATCGTATGGCTCTTGGTAAATTAATGGTTACACCAGAAGAAAATTTAGATGACAAGACTATTGAAAATTGGTTTAGTCAAACTCCACATTTTTTTGAAACTAACTTCTGGTATATGTGGCAAACAACTTTTGCTTTTCAAAAGTGGTCTAGTTTATTTGAATTCAAGCGTTATATGGAACGTATGATTTTTGAATTTTCTCGTATTGAAACTTTAGAAGGTGTTACACGTACTCCTTACAATCAATATGAATCTGTTATTCTTCCATTAAAATCTTACTTAGATGAATTTGGCGTTGATTTTAGTATCAATGCAACAGTAACTGATTTAGATTTCAAACCAGGAGAAGAAATTACAGTAACTGCAATACACTTAAAAGATGATGAAGGTGAAAAACTTATTACACTAAATCCAAGTGATGTTTGCATTATGACAAATGCTTCCATGACTGATAGTACAACTTTAGGTAATTTTAATACACCAGCAGAATATAACCCAAGCAACCCAATTTCAGGTGATCTTTGGTCAAAAGTAGCTAAAAGGAAAATAGGTCTTGGTAATCCAGAACCATTCTTTAGTAATCCAGAACAAACCAATTGGGAAAGCTTTACTGTAACTTGCAAAGGTAATAAATTATTAAAGTTAATTGAAAATTTTTCTACTAATATTCCTGGCAGTGGTGCCTTAATGACATTTAAAGATTCTAACTGGTTGATGAGCATAGTTGTTTCAGCTCAACCACATTTTAAAAATCAACCACTCGATACAACTATTTTCTGGGGATATGGTTTATACACAAACAAAATTGGAGATTATGTAAAGAAACCAATGCGTGAGTGTACTGGATCTGAAATGCTGGTAGAACTTCTTCATCATTTGCATATGGAAGATAAAATTGATACGATTATGGAAGATGTAATAAATGTTATTCCATGTATGATGCCTTATGTGGATGCACAATTTCAACCACGTAAGATGAGCGATCGACCACAAGTTGTACCAAAAGGCTCAACAAACTTTGCAATGATTAGTCAGTTTGTTGAAATCCCTGAAGATATGGTATTTACTGAAGAATACTCTGTGCGTGCAGCAAGAATTGCAGTATATACTTTATTTAATGTAAAGCATAAATCCATTATTCCTGTAACTCCTTACAAAAAAAATCCTAAGGTTTTAAAAGATGCTTTAAAAACTTCTTATAGATAAGGCACATGAAAAAAAGACTAACAGAGAAATTGTATTTCACTGTTAGTCTTTGTGTTCTGCATATGCAGCTCTATTTCCCCTATATATAATACATATCTTCCTTATTTTGATTCTTATAATCATTAGCTAAATCTTCTAAAGTTATAGAATGAAAAAAGGAACTTATCTTATTATTTATAACATTCCATAAGTTCTCACTTATAAAGTTTTCGATAGCATTTTCATCTTTTTCTATATCAATTAAAAGTAAATCTCCTTCTAAAACACTTAAAATATCTCCAATTGTAAATTCTCTAGCACTTTTAGCTAAAAAATACCCCCCTTGAGCTCCCTTTTTAGCATTTATTATTCCACCTTTTCTAAGTGAAGAAAAGATTTGTTCTAAATATCTTTCTGATATTCCTTGTCTTTCTGAAATGCTTTTTACTGTCACCATCTCATTTGATGAATATAAACATATATCTATTAACGCCCTTAATCCATATCTGCCTTTTGTTGAAATTTTCATAAAATCACCATATCTTCGCCTTTCTCTTTACTTTATTAGATTAATTCATACTAAAAAAATCAA
>JAKBFR010000221.1:1919-3463 GCA_021837545.1 Bacillota bacterium
GTCTTATATAAAATTTTTGATATATAATTCTTTCTCTAATAAAAAAATCTAATTATATCTAGTTTCCCCATAATTTTAGTATATATTTAGTATCTTCTTTAAATTTAACATATTTTATTGTTTTGTAAAGGTATTTTATAAAATAATTTTTCTTATTAATTGACTTTTATAAATAATTACCTATATTATAGAGAATAGTGCTTATTTAAAAATAAAATATTAGATTAAGATATATACTAGAAGTAAAACTATTCTTAGGCGTATATACAAACAGCGAAATATGATTAGTCCTATGGACAAATATGTATATAATTTCTGTATTTATATGTTTAAGTTCAATTTTCACTATGAATATCTATAAATCTTATTATGAAAGGTATGAATAATATGAATTTCAAACAATTAGGTCTTAGTGATGATTTAATAAATATATTAAAAAACACTGGAATTACTGCTCCTACCCCAATTCAAGAACAAAGTATATCTCTTATAAAGGAAGGGAAAGATGTAATTGCAGAGGCTGCTACTGGAACTGGTAAAACTCTCGCTTTTTTACTACCTATTTTTGAGAATATAAATTCAGAGTCAAATGAAATTCAAGCCCTTATATTAACGCCAACAAGAGAACTTGCTATTCAAATAACTAATGAAGCTAATAAGCTTAAAGAAGCTAAAGACATAAATATCTTAGCAACTTATGGTGGTAAGGATATTGCCACTCAACTAAAAAAATTGAATAATAATATTCATTTAATAATTGCAACTCCTGGTAGACTTTTAGACCATTTAGAAAGAGGAACAATTGATTTAAGTAAATTAAAAACTTTTGTTTTAGATGAAGCAGATCAAATGCTACTCATGGGCTTTAAAAATGAAGTTGAAGCAATTATGAAAACAATGCCTAAAAAACACCAAATGCTTTGTTTCTCTGCAACAATGGATTCGTCTGTAAAAAAATTAGCTTATAGATATATGAATGAGCCAAGTATTGTTTCAATAAAAAAAGAAGAAGTTACTTTAAGTGCTATTAAACAAGATGTAGTTGAAACTACTGATAGAAATAAAAGAGATGCTTTATGTAAAGTATTAGATGAAGATAATCCATTTATGGCTATTATATTCTGTAGAACTAAAAGAAGAGTTGATGAACTTGAAGTAATCTTACATACTCGTAAATACAATTGTGTAAAATTACATAGCGATATTCCACAAAATAAAAGAGAAAGAATAATGAAATCTTTTAGAAATGCAGACATTCAATATTTAATAGCTACAGATGTGGCAGCAAGAGGTTTAGATATAAGTGGAATAACTCATATTTACAACTATGATATACCAGAAGCTGTTGAAAGCTATATCCACCGTATAGGTAGAACTGGTAGAGCTGGAGAAAGTGGTTATACTTGTATGTTTGTAGATCCTAAAAATTTGAGAGATTTAGAACAAATTGAAAAAACTATTGGATTCAAAATTTCTAGAAGAAATATAATTCTCTAGTATTCTTATTTCATTTATTTTTTAAATTCCTTTTTAAAATAATTAGA
>JAKBFR010000222.1 GCA_021837545.1 Bacillota bacterium
TCGAACAAATTTACTTTTTATTTAGTCTTTTAAAATAAATATTCATTAAAATTCTGTTAAATAATCATTATTGCTTGGACTAAATAATTATAATGTTTATTTTTTATCATTGCAATAGCAATGATACAACTATAAAAGCCATGCATTACTGCATGGCTTTTATAGTATTTAAAAAATAAATTCATATTTATCAAGAACCTTTTTAGCATTACAGCACTGAAGGTTATGATTTAAAGGATCTACAACTTGACGTATTTGTATTAAATTTTGTTATAACTATTTCCTTGGAATGATCTCTATCCAGTAGCCATCTGGGTCCATAATGAAATATATTCCCATAGGTTTATTTTCATAACATATGCATTCCATTTTTTTATGATATGCATAGGCTTCATCAAAATCATCTGTAACTACAGCAAGATGAAACTCATTTTCACCTAGATTGTAGGACTCAGTTCTATCCTTAAGCCAAGTGAGTTCTAACTTATGGTTAGTAGTTTCATCACCTAAAAATACAAGAATAAAACTGTCATCGGATGCATATTTTCTTCTAGTTTCTACAAATCCTAAGGCATCCTTATAAAACTTTATGCTTTTTTCTAAATCCAATACATTTATATTATTATGATCAAAAGAAAACTTCATTTAATATAACCACCTTTTCTAAATAATTTAATATGCTACATATAATATACCATTTTTCTATATTTTCTGGAATTTTAGTTCATAAAGTTTTTTAGAATAAAAATATATAATATGGACATATTTATATTTACATAGAACTTATGTTCGTATATAATTTAGATATAGTATTATATGGAAGGGAATTGTAATATATGGAGAATAAAGATAGTAGGGTTATTTTTCACATTGATGTTAATTCAGCATACTTATCTTGGGAAGCGGCAGATAGAATGCAACATGGAGAAGAGATAGATTTAAGGGAGTTACCTTCAGCTGTAGGTGGAGATCCATTAAGTAGACACGGGATTATTTTAGCTAAGTCTACTCCAGCAAAACAGTATAAGATTAAGACAGGAGAGAGCATATTTGTTGCAAAACAAAAATGTCCGAATCTTGTGATAGTTCCACCACACTATGATTTATATATACGGTGTAGTAACGCAATGGTTCAGGTATTGAAAGATTATACACCCACAATTCAGAGATTTTCTGTAGACGAATGTTTTTTAGATTTCACTAATATGGAACATCTTTATCCAGATTATTTAGAACTGGCCTATAGAATTAAAGACAGGATTAAAGGAGAATTAGGATTTACCGTAAACATTGGTATTTCAAACAATAAACTTTTGGCCAAGGTAGCAAGTGATTTAAAGAAACCAGATAGGGTACACACTTTATTCCCAAGTGAAATAAAAGAAAAAATGTGGTGTTTAGAGGTAGGGGATTTATTTATGGTAGGCAGGGCAACTGTTCCTAAACTGAACAAACTAAATATTTTTACCATAGGTGATTTAGCTCAATATGATTTAGGCATTATTAGAGATAGGCTAAAAAGTCACGGTGTAATGATATGGAATTATGCCAATGGTAGAGAGAGCTCTGAAGTAAGGAATACTAATTATATTGATATGAAAGGTATAGGAAATTCTACAACAATGGCTTTTGATGTGGAAGATAGGGATACTGCCCATAAAGTTCTGCTATCTTTATGTGAGACTGTTGGAATGAGATTACGTAATAGTCAAAATTGCTGTGGATTAGTATCGGTAAGCATAAGGACAAGTGCCTTTATGAGTTTTAGTAAACAGAAGAAATTAGATTACTATACAGACTGCACTTGCAATATAGATAAGTCGGTATGTGATTTATTTGATAGTATATGGAAAGGTGAACCTATAAGGCACCTTGGAGTTTCTGTATCTGACCTATGTACAAATGAATTTTGCCAAGTAACATTATTTGAAGATACAAATATAGAAAAAAATAAGGCATTAGATAAAACAGTAGACATGATAAGAATGAAGTATGGATCAAAATCTATTGTAAAAGCAACCTTTTTACATTCAGGGATAAAGCCACTAGCTGGAGGTATAGGAGAAGATAGTTATCCAATAATGAGTAGTATACTGTGATTAAGGGAGTGAATTATTTATGAAAATAGTTGCGACACCAGTAGAAATGGTAGCCTGGTTTACACAAGAAGGGATACCGAGACCAGTGCGTTTTAGACTTGTAGATGAGGACGGGATTTATACAATAATTAAAATCGACAGGATTATTAGTAAAGATAAGGAAAAGTTAGCAGGTAACGAAATGCTAATATTTAGATGTGAAAGTATGATTACAGGTGTTGAAAAGATATATGAAATTAAGTACGAATTAAGAACTTGTAAATGGATATTGTATAAAATGTAATTGAGTGTAATATTTATAAATATATCTATAGGTAGTAAATATAATATAGAAATTATAGAATGAAGTTTTTATATATTTATGGTAAAATAAGGATGATGAAGTTAACATTTATCTAAAAGATTCGAAATATAAGGAGGGATTATATGAGGAGCAAAAATTATTTTGGAGGAATAATTTTAATTCTTATAGGAGTAGGGGCCATTCTAAATAATATTTTTAACATTCGATTTTTTACAATTAGTCAATTATGGCCTATTTTTGTTCTTGTTCCTGGACTAAGCTTTGAAGCAGGGTATTTTTCAAGAGGAAAAGAACCAGGATTACTAGTGCCAGGGGGAATTCTTACAACAATAGGAACATTATTTTTCTTTGAAACCTTTACTAACTGGCATTTTGCGGAATATACCTGGCCAGTATATCCATTAGCTGTTGCTATAGGGTTATTTCAACTCTATTTGTTTGGTGGAAGAAGGCGAGGACTACTTGTTCCAGTATTCATTTTAACTACTATTTCGGTAATAGCATTTGCCACTATGTTATTTGGCAATGTTCTCTATTGGGTAAATACGAGTTTAATAATACCTATTATTTTTATCATTATTGGAGTCTGTATGTTAGTTAAAAATTTTAGTAAATAAAAGCATAGGGCTTTCATGAATTATTAAGTAAATATAAAATAAACAGCCTGTTCACGTAATGAATAGGCTGTTTGTCCACTAAATGGTAAGTTAGAAAGTCAACTCTATTCTGCTAGCTTATATTGATTTTTACCATTTCTTTTTGCAATCAACATGGCGCTATTAGCATTTTTAATTACGTCTTCATTGTTACAATCTACGGTAAAATCTGAAATTCCTATACTTACTGTAATTGGCAGGGATAACTCATCAAATATAAATTCACAGGACATTATATTTATTATATCTGCAGATAACTGCTCAATAAAGTTTCTAGATTGGTCCTTTATAATTGCTGCAAATTCATCACCGCTTATGCGCACAACATCTACATCTAATTGATGATTATTTAAAACTTCTTTTATTCTTTTAGGAACTTCAATTAGAACCTTGTCCCCAATATC
>JAKBFR010000223.1 GCA_021837545.1 Bacillota bacterium
TCATTTGAAACCTCCATAATCTTTTCATTATAATGAAATATAACTATATTATACCTCAAATCATTCAAAGTTTTAGTTATATATTATTTTTTCTTCTTACCTAATTTTCTATAAATTTTTATTTGTCTAATCTCCACCATACCAATTCCTCAACTTCACCTTCATCGGATTTTTCAACAGTTTCATTGTATTTAATAAACCCATTTTTCTCTAATACTCTATGAGATGCAATATTAGTTTTGTCGGTGTCTGCTACAATTGATAAGGCTTTTGGATTTGTAAATATCCATTTTATTAACCTTTCTACTGCTTCAGTCATATATCCTTTGTTTTGATACGGCTCTTCTGTACCATATCCTATTACTACCTCACCATTTTCATTGGGACAGCCTTTTATCATAATACCTGCTACATTACAATTTTCATCTTTGCATACAACTATCCATAAAGTTTCCCACAAATATTGTTCCTTATTTCTAATAACTTTTTTCAGTCTATTCTTATGAGCAGTTCTAACCCCTTCATCCCATACCATATCAGTTATTTTTAAACCTAACTTTTCTTCCATTTTATTAGTATTTTCTATATACAATCCATAATTTTCTATATCCAATGGGATGATTTTTACTCTTTCAGTAATTAATTCTAGCATTTATTCCCCTCCAAGTTTTTCAATTTTATTATATATATATTTTGCATGGATTATGTATTTATATCAAGAGAAAGAATTATTATAACTAATTTTTCCTTTTACTTGAAACTTAAGGTTTTTATATTGTATCATAATTATAATATTAATTTACTGTGGAGGATAAAAATGGTCAAAAATATAATCTTTGATATAGGAAATGTATTACTAGAATTTAAACCTTTAGATTATCTTAAAAGAACTTTTAATGATGAGAATCTTGAAAAGCTTCTTTACAAAGAAATATTTCAATGTGAAGAGTGGGTTCACTTAGATAGAGGAATATTAACTCAAGATGAGGTTGTAAAATTAATATCTTTAAGAAACCCTAAGTATGAAGTACATATTAAGAAATGTATGGATAATTGGATTGAAATATTGACGCCTATTGAAGGAACAGTAAAAATTCTAAGTAAACTAAAGGAAAATGGTTATAAATTATATCTTCTTTCAAATTTTCATTCCTTAGCATTTGAAACTGTTTATTCTAAATATGATTTTTTTAAATATTTTGATGGAGGTATAATATCCTATAAGGAAAAGCTTCTAAAGCCAGAAAATAAAATATACACTAAACTCTTAGATACCTATAATCTAAATGCAGAAGAATGTTTATTTATTGATGATACCTTAGTAAATATTGAAGCAGCGAATATTCTTGGAATTAATACGCTTCATTTTGAAAGTTATGAAACCTTGAAAAAAAGCTTAGATAAATTTATTTAAGCTTCAATTAAAAATAAAATAGAAGCAGGGACCCCTAATAATTCAGGGTTCCCTGCTTCTATTTGATGTCTAATTATTAACTAGCAACTTTTTTCTTACCATCTGTTGCTTTCTTATAAGCCTCAAGCTGCTTTGGATAAGTCTTTGGAATTATAGTCTCCCATAACTCAGCACCCTTAATACCTAATTTTGATGGTATAAATACAGGATCAATACCAAGCTTCTTCTGAGCTTCGTAGTCCTTAAGTGTAGCCATACCTGTTTTCCTTAGTAGTAATATAACAATTATGTTGAACCAAGCCATGGCACCAACACCAGCTGAACCGAAGTTCCAAATAACATCGGCTTGTGATATAGCACCAATAAATACGCCAGCAGCTAATACAGTTCTGAATACGTTAAGGGTCATCTTATAAGCCTTAGTATTTTTGCTGTCCTTAAATAGATAGCCTACATTGGAATCTGTATAAAATGCATATGCAAAAACAGTTGTAATACTGAAGAAAAATAACGCTATTGCAACGAAAGCACCACCAAAGCCAGGAATAAATGAGCTTACAGCTGTTTGTGTAAAGTTCCCCTTGTCTATTCCAGGAACTAGTTGAGTTATAAATCCACCACTAGCAGATACAACGTTATATGAACCTGTTACAAGGATCATTATAGCTGTTGCAGTACATACGAATAATGTGTCAACGTATACAGAAAAGGCTTGTACAAGACCTTGCTTAGCTGGGTGTGAAACCTCAGCAGCACCTGCAGCTTGAGCTCCAGTACCTTGTCCAGCTTCATTTGAGAATATTCCTCTCTTAACACCCCATGCTACTGCACTACCAAAAACACCACCAAACATTGCATTAGCACCAAATGCTGAGCTAAATATCAGACCGAATACATCACCTATTTTTGAAAAATTAACACCAAGGATCACTAGTGCTAATATAATATAAGCTATAGCCATAAGTGGAACTATAAATTCAGCAGTTTTTGCAATTCTCTTACCACCACCAAAAATTACTGCTACAACTACTACCGTATAAATTATACCCCAAATAAGCGGCGATACAGAAAATGCTGAACCAGCAGCTACAACGAATGAGTTAGATTGTATACCTGGAAGCAATACTCCACAGGAAATAAGTGCAAGTATAGCAAATGCCTTACCAAGAACTTTGCTCTTTAGTCCTTTTTCGATATAGTATGCAGGACCACCACGATACTCACCGTGAACTTCTTCCTTCCATACCTGAGCTAAGGAGGATTCAATGAAAGCTGAACCTGCACCTAAAAATGCGATTGCCCACATCCAGAAAACCGCCCCAGGACCACCAAAGTAAATTGCACTAGCAACACCAGTAATGTTACCAGTACCAACTCGTCCACCTAAAGCCATTGCAAAACCTTGAAAAGAAGATACTCCAGTTTCTGAGCTTTTGCCACCGATTAACTGACCAACCATGTCTTTGATTAATCTTACTTGTGGGAATTTCATAGAAACCGAAAAGAAAATACCTGCACCTATACATAAGTAAATAATGACCTTTCCCCAGAAAAAGCTGTCTAAACTACCTGATAGTTTTAATAAATCCATGATGCGCCCCCTTTAAATAAATATTCTGTAAATTAAAATACCATATATTTATAATATCTCATTTTTTGATATCTTTCAATGTTTTTATGCAAGGTTGTTTTGTTTTTTATTCTATTTTTACAATTTTCCGTTAAATAAACGATTATATTTGAATCTAAGGAAATTTTAATTTTTCAATTAATTTTACACATTTAGAATGTTTATATGTATCTAATTTTGTTATTTAATTAACATAAATACAATATATTCACAGTTTAAAACAAATTTTTAAAAAAGAATATTATGAATAAAATTCATCGAAATGCATTTATTATATTGACTATTGTGAATATTTTTAAATTCATTCTAAATTTCCATATCCGGAACAAATATTACCTTGAACCGTAATACTCCTAACAGAAATGATTTATCACTTATGCTTCGAGTCACCGTATCACAAGTAAAGTAGACCCTCTT
>JAKBFR010000049.1 GCA_021837545.1 Bacillota bacterium
ATCATTCAACCTTTAATTGAAAATGCCATTTATCATGGTATGGAATTCATGGGGGGAGATGGTGAGATTTTAATAAAGACATATATTAAAAAAAATGATTTGTATATTGATGTTATAGATAATGGACTTGGAATGCTACAGGAAGTTTGCGATACTCTTTTGACTAATGATAGTAAAATTGAAAGAAAGGGATCAGGTATTGGTTTGAAAAATGTTCATGAGAGAATACAGTTATATTTTGGGGCAAACTATGGTCTCCAAATTTATAGTGAGCCAGATGAAGGAACAACAATTAGAATTCATATGCCTGGTATAGATTTTTATGAAATTCAGAAAAAGGAGGAAGAAAAATAGTGAAGAAGAAAAGAAAACAAATATCTATAATTTTATTTGTATTGTTAGTACTATCTTTCTTACTTCTTCTGAATGATACAATATTAAGTGCAAATAATAAAAAAATATATAATATTTCAATTATTGTTAGGGGTAAAAATAGTGAAAGTTTAATGATAATGAAGCAAGGGATAGATCAGGCGGCTTCAGAAATGAATGTCAATATAAGTTTTGTTACATTATCAGAAGAAAATAGTTATCGAGAACAGACAGAGCTTATTGAACGAGAAATCAATAATAAAGCAGATGCTATCATTATAGCCCCAGTAGATTATGAAAAAATGGTAGAACCTATAGAAAATGCAATGAAGAAGGTACCAGTTATATTGATTGAATCAACTGTTAAATCAAAAAATGTAAGATCAAGTATTTCATGCGACAATTATAATCTTGGAGTAAGTTTGGGCGAAAAAATGATACAAATGGGAAATACAAATGCAAATATTGCTATTGTTAAAAATAATTTAGAGTGTAGTAGTATAAAAGAACGATATGATGGATTTATGAGCATTATGAAGAATACAGAGAACAACTGTACATTTTGGGAAATTTCAGGCGAAAAAGAGGTCACTCATTATAATGAGGCAAAGCAATTATTAAAATATAATGATGTTGATGCTGTAGTAACCTTTGATCCAGGAATATTAGAACTAGTTGGGGAGGCTAAAAAAGATTTGAGTAGTATTAATAAAGAGAAAACATCTATTCAAATTTATGGGGCGGGTAGTACAAGTAAAATAATTTCGTTATTAGAAGATAATGTGATTAATGCGACTGCTATGCAAAATGAATTTAATGTCGGATATTTGGGCGTAAAAACTGCAGTAAGTGTGATTAATGGTAAATATGTAAATAATGAGACTATATATTCAACTGTTATTAATACCCAAAATATGTACTCAGAGGAGAATCAAAGATTATTATTTCCTTTCATAAGATGAAGCAGGCATATTAAAGATAGTTAGCTAGTATGTTAGTTAAGTTAAGTTAAGTTAAGTAATATTGTATGGGCATAATATTTTGGAAAAATTTTAAATACGAACATTATATATTCAGTTCAAATAAAGTGAAATTTTTCAGATGGAATTTTAGAACTGCTAGACATCAGATGTAAAATATTCATCACATATTTAATTGTTTTATTTTAATTAAGAAGTGTCTGGGATAATCATATTGTGGGAGGGATTCATATTGAGATTAATTAAGAGATTATCAGGAGTATTAACAATATTTTCAATTTTCACTTCATTATCAGCATGTACTGCTAATGCAAATATAATGAAAAGTAGTTCTGGTGTGAAAGAAATAAAAATAGGTGTAACATTATACAAACAAGATGATGCATTTATATCCACAATTACTAAAAATATTGAAGATATAGCAAAAGAAAAGGAAGGTAAATATAAAATAACCATTAATGTTGTAGATGCAAAAGGTAGTTTAAACAATCAAAGTAATCAAGTTGATAAATTCGTTTCACAAAATTATGATGTTATATGTGTAAATATGGTTGATCGTACTGCTGCATCAATGATTATTGATAAAGCAAAATCAGCTAATATTCCTATTGTTTTCTTTAACCGTGAACCAGTAGAAGAAGACATGGAGCGTTGGAATAAGTTATATTATGTTGGATCACAAGCAGAACAATCAGGAGAAATGCAAGCCAATATTATTATAAATGCTTACAAAAAAGATATCTCAAGAGTAGATATGAATGGAGATGGAAAGATTCAATATGTAATGCTTGAAGGTGAACCTGGTCATCAGGATACTTCTATTAGAACAGAATATTGTGTTAAAACTATAACTAAAAATGGAATTGAATTAGAAAAATTAGCAGATGATACTGCAAATTGGCAAAGTGCACAAGCAAGCACAAAAATGACACAATGGATCAAAGAATTTGGTGATAAAATAGAAGTAGTATTTAGTAATAATGACGACATGGCACTTGGAGCAATAAATGCAATAAATAATGCCAATATGACTGGAAATAAACCTCTTGTTGTTGGAATTGATGGACTACCTAAAGCCTTAGAAGCCGTGAAGAATGGGTCTATGATTGGAACTATTATAAATGATTCTAAAAAACAGGCAAATGCAATTTTTAATATTGCTTATACATTAGCTACACATGGAAATATAAATTCAGTTGAAGGACTAGAAAATGGGAAATATATTAGAACTGCTCACACTGAAGTTACAAGTGATAATGTAGATTTATATTTAGAAAATAAGTAATACTTAGACTTCTACAATATGTTGCTGAAATAAAGGGGCTGTTGCACAATGAATAAAAATTCATTATGCACAGTCCCTTTTGCAACATTCCCTTTATTTTTAATTATTGATATAGATGCTAATTATAATAGAAACTTGAATTTTGGGCAGTTATGAATATAAATTTTTTTAAGATGCATTATAATCATAGTAAATTAGATTTTTTTATATCTATAATGAATTTATAAGTAATCAAGAGTATAAACTCTACTGTTGAAATGCATAATAGAATTATGAAGTTATATTAAATTAAGATAATCATGTGACGAGTTTGTATAAGAAAAATTTTTAAATTTCTGCATTATGATTTGAAAAAAATGATATGGAGGATTAACATGAAGCAATGTAAGAGGATATTAGTAATTATGACGATATCATTTATGATAACTGGAGGACTATTAATCTATAGTCAAAGCGTTATTGGTGCTAATTCACGAGTTGTTGAAGGGAAACCCATTAAAGTAGGTGTATTATTACATAGATTTGATGATGCTTATATATCTCTAGTTCGTGAAAACTTAGAAGAGATTCAAAAAGAAAATGAGGGGAAAGTTGAATTTACTTTCTTTGATGGTAAAGAAGATCAAGCTATACAAAATAATACTATTGATACATTACTTCAACAAAAGGATACTGATCTTTTATTATTAAATTTGGTAGATACAGGAAGTACACAATCAGTTATTAATAAAATTAAAGAAAATAATATTCCAGTTGTTCTATTTAATAGAGAACCAGTTGATATAGAGGCTGTTAAATCTTATAAAAAAGCTTATTTTGTAGGAACAAATGCAGCAGAAGCTGGTGTATTGCAAGGAAAAATTCTTATTGACCAATGGAATGCTAATAAAGAACTTATGGATAAAAATAAAGATAATATAATGCAGTATATTATGTTAGAGGGTCCACGTAATAATTTAGAAGCAATTGCAAGAACAAAATATTCTGTTTTAACAATTAATGAGGCGGGAATAAAAACACAGGAACTTGCATTAAGATTTGCTGATTGGGAAGAAAAATTAGCTCAAGATGTTACTGAACCATTGATTTTAAAATATGGTGATAAAATTGAAGCAATAATTGCAAATAATGATTCTATGGCAATCGGCGCTATTAAAGCTCTACAAGCACATGGTTATAACAATGGAGATAAAAGAAAAACAATAGCAGTTGTTGGAGTTGATGCAATACCTGCAGCTCAAGATTTAATTAAAAAAGGATTTATGACAAGTACTGTTATTCAAGATGCACCTAATATGGCAAAAGCTCTATATACTGTTGGAATGAACTTAGTTTATAATAGAAATCCTCTTGATGGTACAGAATATAAATTTGATGATACAGGAGTTTCAATTCGTATCCCTTACAAAGAATATGTTAAAACAAATAATTAACTTTACAATACTTTAAAGTTAACTTAATATTAAGTTAAGAAAATGAAATTTATTGTATAAAATGAAACTTTTCGGGTGGAGTTTTACCTCCAGTTGAATTTAGTTGAAATTATACCATCAATGGGGGCTTTGTATGGGTATAACCGTTCTTAACTCCAATATAAAGAAATTGGAGTTTTAGAATAGAATGGCTAGATATCATATAAATAATATTTTAAGGATGTGGGGCTAAATGAGTAAATTAGAACAAATAATAGATTATAATAAAAATTTTGTAAATAATAAAGATTATAAAGAGTATATAACAACAAAAATACCTAAGAAAAAAATGGTTATATTATCATGCATGGATACTAGATTAACAGAATTATTGCCAAAAGCAATGAATATAAAAAATGGTGATGCAAAAATAATTAAAGATGCAGGAGCAACTGTTATGCATCCTTTTGGTGGGGTAATGAGAAGTATATTGGTTGCAGTGTATGAATTTGGAGCAGAAGATGTTTTTGTAGTAGGACATCATGGGTGTGGAATGAGTAATTTAGATACAAAAAGCCTTGTTAATAAAATGATAGATAGAGGAATAAAAGAAGAGACATTACTAACATTAAAAAATGCAGGAATTAATGTTGAGAAATGGCTTCATGGATTTGAATCTGTTGAAGAATCGATAAAAGAAAGCGTAAGGATGATAAAAAATCATCCTCTATTTCCAAAAGATATAAAAGTACATGGCCTTATTATGAGCTCAGAAACAGGAGAAATTGAAATCATAATAAATGGAGATACTCAATAAATATAGATAACCACAGTGGAAATCGTACTTATACTTGGCGATTAATTATCAATGCTCAATGGTTAACAATTGAAAATTGAACATTGACAATTAAATAACATGTCACAATTTTAAGTTTCCAATATATGTTTCCAATATCTTTTTGGCATCATTCTACACTGTAGTTTGATGTTTTTTCTTTCTTTAATAGTTGTAGACTTGAAGTAAGCTTTCCAAAGGTTCGTATATTCATCGTCATGGGATTTGAGTTTTTTGTAAGTATCATTATCCATGACAATTATTTCATAGGAAAATCCATTATATATTAAAGCTTTTTCTCTAGAGATATCATGAATAATAAAATACTCTTTAGAAAATCTATTTTTAAAGTGATCACCAAGAAGCTCTAGAATATCATTATCGGGTTCAATAGGGGAATATAAAAAAATTTCATCAATATAATTAAATCTAATAAAACCTTCAAATCTATGACATTCGATTGTGACTCTTCTATTTATATCATCCACAAGTTTTATTTCACATAAGTTCAAAAAACTATGAACATCATGTCCCAGCTTAAAAGCTATTTTTAAATATTTAAAGATAACCATAGCTTTATCTTTTTCATTACTTAAATAAACCATATATATCTTCTTTAAGGCAATAAAATCTATCTTATTTTTAATTGAATCTCTAACTTTTTTAAATTTATCTTTGTCAGTAATAACTTCAAGAACTTCTCCAAGCAAAAGGGGTGTATTATACTCACTGTTCCCATAAATAGAAGCTAATGGTTTTTTAGAGTAAAAGGCATCATATATAGCAGTTAATAATCCTTCAAAAGTATCATCATATATTAATATTTTCATAATCAAAACTCTCCATGTATAGAAGTAAGTCTATCATTTACCCTAAGAATATTTGTTTCAGGCAATATAATATTTGAAGGTCTATCTTTTTTTATAGAATAGATAATACTTGGAGAGGAAATAGTGTCTTTGGGTAGTATAATACCAGACGTTGTAGTTTTTTCTTCTATTGATGGTTTATCAAAAAATGATAATTGATTAGGATTTATACTATTATGTTTAGGGAGATTTTGTTCTAAAAGCTTGTTTTTTATTTTAATATCATCAAATAAAACATCACCACAATATTTACCACTACAAGTAATAAAATATTTAGCTCTTTTAAGAACTACCCTTAATTTTTTTAAATCATCAAAAGTTAAATTATGAACTCTTCTAACTTTCAAAATTTTCTTAGCAGAAGTAACGCCAATGCCAGGTATTCGCAATAAGTTTTCATAAGAAGCTTTATTAATTTCAATAGGAAATTCATTTAAATTTGATAATGCCCAATATGTTTTCGGATCAAAATCCAAATCAAAATTATCATCATCATTTTTCAAAAGTTCATTAGCTTTGAAGCCATAATATCTAAGAAGCCAATCAGCTTGATAAAGCCTATGTTCACGAAGCATCGGCGGATGAGTTATATCAGGAAGTAGTTTATTGTCCTTAATAACGGGAACGTAAGCAGAGTAATAAACTCTCTTCAAGCTATATTTGTTATAAAGATTTTCTGAAAGTTTAATTATTTTCCCATCACTTTCAGGAGTGGCACCAACAATTAGCTGTGTACTTTGCCCTCCAGGGACAAATAGGGGTGTGCTTTTTATGCTTTTTTTCATTTCATTATGATTAATTATAGAATTTTTAATGATTCCCATAGGTTTTAAAATAGTATCTTTGCTTTTTTGTGGTGCTAAAAGTTTAAGGCTGTCACTAGAAGGGAGTTCAATGTTAACACTCATTCTATCAACATATGTACCAGCTTCTTGAATTAAATGGTCATCTGCGCCAGGTATTGCTTTAAGGTGAATATATCCATTAAAGTTTTTTTCTAAACGTAATTTTTTAACAGTCTTAAGTAAAAGTTCCATAGTGCAATTAGGATTTTTCATAATAGCAGAACTTAAAAAAAGTCCTTCAATATAATTACGTCTATAAAAATTAATAGTAAGATTACATACATCATCTGGAGTGAAACTAACTCTTAGAAAATCTCTAGAAGAACCATTTATACAGTATTTACAATCAAAAACACAATCATTTGAAAATAATATTTTAAGTAGAGAAATACAGCGTCCATCAGGAGTAAAGCTATGGCAAATACCACTTTCAGAAGCATTACCGATTCCATTAGTAGAGTTTTTCCGTTTTGAGCCAGAGGAAGAACAAGAAACATCATATTTTGCAGCATTAGATAGAATTTTTAATTTATCCATTAAATCCATTGTACTTACACTTCCTTATAATAAAAATAAAAAAATAGAACATACATTCTTATATATAGATTATATAAGAATGCATGTTCTTATGCAATGGATTATTTATTATTTTAAATTGGACCTACAGTATCACGTTCAATTAAAGAATTTACAAGTATTATTCTCTTGCTATAAGAATTATCATATTCTATCTTTTCTAGTAATAACATTGCTGCATTAGTTCCAAGAAGAAACATGTTTTGATCTATAGTTGTTAATTTTGGTTCTACAAACTTACTTAGAGCTATATTATCAAATCCTATAATGGATAGATTATTTGGTACATGTAAATTTAATTTTTTGCAAGCATTAAGAACACCAACAGCCATAAGATCATTACATGCAAAAACAGCAGTTGCAGAAGTTATTTTTAATACTTCAAGAAATATATTAACAGTATTATCCACAGTTTCATTACTATTTCCATCACCTATGTTAATAATATTTTCAGTCTTAAAATTATGTAAGTCTTTCATTGTTTCTTTATATACTTTTTCTTTTACATCATAAGAATAACTATCTTTTCCTCTAACAAACAATATATCCTTATGATTATTTTCTAAAAGACAATTTAGAGCCATCTTTGAACCCATAGCCTCATCATTAATAACTGATGAAATATTGGTAGATACTGAATGACCATTTACAAAGACAATTGGAGTTTGATTTGAAATATTATGATAAAATTTAGAATTAACATTATCTGTATTAGGGTCAATAACTATTATTCCAGATACATTCCTAGATAACAAATTATTAACACATGATTTTTCTTCTTCAGCATCATTGTTACTGCAAGCTAAAATTAAAGATAAAGAATTAAGTTTTAAGTTACTTTCAATACCTTTTATAACTTCAGGAAAAAACATATTATTAATACTAGGAACTACAACACCGATAGTAGCTGACTTTTGCTGTGTAAGTTCACGTGCTTGCATATTAGGAATATAATTAAGCTCTTCTACTACTTCTAATACTCTTTTTTTTGTTTCAGCTTTTACAGGGTAATTTCCGTTCATTACTCTTGAAACTGTTGCAACAGATACATTTGCTTTTTTCGCCACATCTACTATGGTAATTTTCATAATTATTCCACCTTATAATGTATTTATAAATTTATCAAAAGCAACAAAGCCAGTTTCATCTCTCTTGAAAACTCCAGCATGACATAATACTTCTAGGAATTTAAGTCCAACTTCTTCTTGTAATATCTCATAAGCATTTTCCTCAGAAATATTTGAATGTTTTTCTAAAAGATATTTATACCAATCAGAATGCTTTGCTACCGTTTCATCATTTGAAACATCAGCAATCTTGTTAATTAAATATTCTTTTAAAGTATTTAATTCTTCTTTTAATCTTGCAGGAAGTACCGCAAGTCCCATAACTTCAATGAGTCCTATGTTTTCTTTCTTTATATGATGAACTTCATTATGAGGGTGAAAAATACCAAGAGGATGCTCATTGCTAGTTTTGTTATTTCGGAGTACTAAATCTAGCTCATATTTACCATTTCTCTTTCTTGCAATAGGAGTTATAGTATTATGTGGTTCATCACCTGTATGACTTAGTATATTTACTGATTCATCAGAATAATTTTTCCAAGAAGACAAGATATGATCTGATAAATCTAGTAACGTATCTTTATCACTACCTGAAAGTCTAACAACAGACATAGGCCATTTAACTCTGCCTATTTCCACATTTTCATAGCCAGATACAATATATTTCTTCTCAATAGTAGCCTCTGACATGGCAAATGTATAATGACCACCTTGATAATGATCATGAGAAAGTATAGAGCCACCAACTATAGGTAAATCTGCATTAGATCCAGCAAAGTAATGAGGTAATATATCCGTAAATATTAGTAAATTTCTAAAAGTATCCTTGTTTATTTTCATAGGTATATGTTGGTCATTGAAGATTATGCAATGCTCATTATAGTAAGTATAAGGAGAGTATTGCAAGAAATACTTTTGCCCTTGAGTAAAATCTAAAGGTATAATTCTATGAGTTTGTCTAGCAGGATGATTTATATGTCCATAAAATCCTTCGTTTTCTTTGCATAACAAACATTTGGGATATGAACTTGATTTAACTAATTTAGCTTTTGCTATATCTCTTGGATCTTTTTCTGGTTTTGATAAATTTATGGTTATATCTAAATCACCATATTCTGTAGCAGACTTCCAAACTATATTGTTATCAATTCTATCTTTTCTTATATAATTAGATGCTATGCTCAAATTATAATAATACTGTGTTGCTTTTTCTTTAGAGGCCTTATATAATTCATTGAATTTGTTTATAACCTCTGAAGGTCTAGGCATTACACAATTCATTATTAAAGTATCAAATAAATCTCTTTCAGTCACAGTGTTTTCTATCAAGTTTTGCTCTGTGGCATAATCTAATATGTTTTCTAATATAGGGGTTGGAGTTTCTAAGGTTTCATTAACTTCTGTAGTATCAAATTCATTTAAGTTAAGTACTCCAAGAATCATATTAGTAGAATATATTTTATCTTCTTCGCTTATAAGGTTTTGTTGCATAGCAAAATTTATAAGTCTATTTATTTCATGATTTATCATTTAAAGTCCCCCTTATTTACGGTCTCCATAGCCATCTGGATGATTTTTATGCCATCCCCAAGCAGTACTGATTACATCTTTTACATCAGTATATTTAGGCTCCCAACCTAATATTGTCTTTGCTTTTTCATTTGAAGCAATTAATTTTGCAGGATCTCCAGCACGTCTTTCGCCAATGACAACTTTAATGTCTTCATTAGTAGCTTGTTTTGCAGAATCAATGATTTCTTTAACACTAAAGCCAACACCATTACCAAGGTTGAAAATATTACTCTCATTACCTTTTTGTAAATAGTCAACTGCTTTTATATGTGCATCTGCTAAATCAAGGACATGAATATAATCTCTAATACATGTACCGTCTGGAGTTTCATAATCTTCACCAAAAACAGTTATAGCATCTCTCTTCTTTAATGGAACTTGAAGAATTAATGGTATTAAGTGACTTTCAGGAAAATGATCTTCACCGATGCTTCCATCTAAAAGAGCACCACATGCATTAAAGTATCTTAAAGAAACAAAAGTTATTCCATAAGCTTTGCTTACCCATTTCATCATTTTTTCCATAGTTAATTTTGTTTCGCCATAAGTATTAGTTGGATTTGTTTCATCCTCTTCAAGGATAGGAATCTTTTTAGGTTCTCCATATACTGCAGCAGTTGAAGAGAAAACTATATTTTTAATATCATGCTTTACCATACTTTCAAGTAAAACTTGCATTCCATATACATTATTATTGAAATATAATAAAGGTTTTTCCATACTTTCTCCAACTAAAGAATTGGCAGCAAAATGTATTATAGCTTCGATATTATTTTCAGAAAAAACTTTATCTAAGAATTCAGCATCTCTTATATCACCTTTATAAAATTTTGCCTTAGGATTTACAGCCTTCATATGACCTGTTTGTAAATTATCAACTATTATAACGTCCTTACCTTGATTTACAAGTTCGTGTACTGTATGTGAACCGATGTATCCGGCACCACCGCAAACTAAAATTGACATATTAACATCTCCTTTTATTTAAATAAATATATATTAATGATAAACTTATTTTAAAAAAATTCAACTTAGACACATGGAATAATATAACAGACGAAAGAGAGAAATATGATCATTATTATTTATTGAATGTGTCTTAGATTGTTAACTTATTTTTCTTGCTCCACCTGAAATGTTAACTACATAGAAACTAGGTTCATATCCTATTTTATCTGCATATTCTTTTTTGATTTTTTCAATAAATGAATCAATGCAGTCTTCTTTAACAATGCTAACTGTACATCCACCGAAGCCTGCTCCTGTCATACGAGCACCAACAACACCGTCAGTTTCCCAAGCTAAAGAAACTAAGGTATCGAGTTCTATTCCAGTAACTTCATAATCATCTCTTAAAGAAATATGAGAATCATTCATTAGTTTTCCGAATAAAGTTAAATCATTTTCTTCTAAAGCCTTAACTGCTTTTAAAGTTCTTCTATTTTCATATACTGCATGCTTTGCTCTTTTTCTTTTAATAGGATCTGAAATACAGTCTTTAATTTCTTCAAATTCTTCTTCTGTAAGTTCTCCAAGAGCGGTTATATTTTTAACTTTTTGTATCTCTGCTAAGGCATCTTCACACTCACTACGTCTTTCATTATATTTAGAATCAGCGAGTCCTCGCTTTTTATTTGTATTTGCAATTATTATTTTATGGCCAGCTAGATTTATTTTGCTGTAAGTATACTTTAAAGTATTACAATCTAAAAGGACTGCACAGCCATCTTTACCCATACCAATTGCAAATTGATCCATTATTCCACAATTTACACCTATAAATTTATTTTCAGCTTCTTGACACATCTTAACTATATCTATCATATTAATATTTAAGTTAAATAAATCATTTAATATAACACCCATTAAAACTTCTAGTGAAGCAGAAGAAGATAAGCCAGAGCCATTAGGAATATTACCATAAAAAAGTATTTCAAAACCACTAGGAATATTATATCCATGGTTTTCAAAAATTTTAATTACACCCTTAGGATAATTAGCCCAATCATGTTTTTTATCATAAATCATATTTTCTAAACTAAATTCTAAAATACCTAGTTCTTTAAAGTTTAAAGAACTAACTAATACATTTTTATCACTTCTTTTTGTAACTATTGCATAAGTTCCGATAGAAAGAGCACAAGGAAAAACATTACCACCATTATAATCAGTATGTTCACCAATTAAATTAACTCTTCCTGGTGAAAAGAAAACATTTTCAGAATCCTTTTGAAATAGTTCCTTAAAATCATTTTTTAATACATTAATATTATCCATAATTAACGCCTCCTTTTTATTTTATAGTAAGCGATTTCTATAAAAAAGTAAAGAGGTAATTAGAAATAAATTTAATTATAAATACCAAAGATAAAACCTATACTTAAATGTAGTTTTTACAAAAATAAGAGGGCATACATTTGTTACAGTTACTTAAAAATTGAGTATAATGCTCTACAAAGTCACGTCATATCTTATTCGAACTTTGGCATACCATATGAAAGGTATAATAATAACTTAGAATTTCAATATTATAGTTTTACAAAGAAGAATATAAGAATATTATAGAAAAGGATTACTAAAGTTGCATAGAGTGATAAATTATAATTATTTTACATAATGTTTAGAAGTGAAATATTTTGTGAATTTTGGGGTTTTAATCTTTTTAAATATTCTAGAAAAGGTTAACTTTAATAGGTAGCTTAGAAATCAAGCTACCTATTGGTATCCTCATTATTTTTTTGAATGAGAATGTCTAGATGAATTATTAGTCATAGGATTCATGCTATTTGTAGAATTCATATTGTTCATGGACATTCCATTTTGGTTTCCCATTAACATGCTTAAAAGTGAACTGATATTATCCATATTAGGATTATTAGCATTAATATTAGGATTAGTATTATTACCATTCATGTTATTGAAAGGCGCGTTATTAACATTACCCCTATTGTTATTATTACTATTCATATTATTAAATGGATTACTGTTATTATTGCCCATATTTCCCATAAGCATATTCATTAAAGGATTTCCATTCATAGAATTCATGCCACCACCCATGACTCCCATAAGCATATTTAATAAAGGATTACCAGCCATCATATTCATGTTAGGATTCATACCACCCATTTGCCCTGAATTATTTCCTCTATTTTGATTAGGCATCATAGGATTCATCATGTTATTTCCCATTCCGCCTCCCATACCAGAGAAAATAGAAGATAGGATCATATTTAATAAAGGATTCATTTTACCACCTTTTTTGTTAATTGCTTTAGTATAATCTATTGCAGTTGACGGTAAAACGATACAAAAACTAAAAATAAGGCATATAAAAAAATAACAAGTAAATAAGCGAGGATATCCTATTGGATGACACTAAGTATAAAGAGCATCTTTGACATGCTATTTAATATAAATACCCACTATGAAAACTGTACTTATGCTTGGCGATTAATTATCAATGTTCGATTATCAATGCTCAATGGTTAACAATTGAAAAGTCAGCATTGAACATTGATAATTAGTAACTTTGAATTAACAAACAAATTTATGAATAAATATAACTTTGTCATTGGGTATCTATACATATAACTATGTATTAAATCTTTATTAAATTATTTGAATAATTACACGAGAAATAAACAAAAATAGAATATAACTTTAAAGAGCTGAGAAAGATAATTTTAAGGATTTGGGAGTAAATTATGAGAATTGGAGAAGTTGATGTAGAAATAATTGATGTAATAACATTCATAGGAATTATAATTACTTTTTTGACAGGAGTATTTAACTTATTTCAAAATAAAAAAAGTCTTTATATAAATAATATTACAAAGTTTAGAGTAATATGGATTACTACATTAAGGGGACATATTGCAAATTTGAAAGAATTGAGTAACATAACTAATTTGTATATTATAACTAAGGATGGAACTAATAAAATAGCTTATAGAAGAGAACTGGAGAAAAATGTATCATTAATAAGAATGTATCTTGATTTTACATCTAAGTTTGATATTCAATTAATATCTAAAATAGAGGAGTTAAAAGCAATAATTAATAGCTATTTATTAATATATTATTGTAGAAATACTATTAAATCTGTGGATAATGATGATGAACTTGTGACTAAATTTAATGAAGTTGTGGATATAATAAGTGAAAAAAAAGTATTGATGGAACTTTTAAATATAGCAAGAAATAATAAAAAGATTCAAAAAATAACTGAAATAAAAGATGTAAATTTATTAGATTTAAGAAATAATGTTAAAGTAGCTTACGTGGATGATTTCGTGTTAATAAGAGAAATAATAAAACAAAGTGACTACATAATAAATGATTGGGAAAATGAAATTGAAGGATTAAACAAGGATATAGATGATATCGTGCAAATATATTTGAAAGCAGAATGGATTAGGTGCAAAATAGAAACTAGAATGTGGCCATTTAATAGATATAATGAAGAAAAGGTACTAAATAAATTACAAAAAAAATATAAGGAAAATTCAAAAAAATATGCAGGTTATAAAGTATAGATATGTATCTATAAATAAACCTGCATTTATTTTTCATATGTATATTAGATATTTAAAAATTAAATTATAGTAAATTTCTATTGTGCAGAGAATTTTTGTTTAGTCTGATCTATTTTAGTTTGTTCAGCTTGTTGTGCTGGATACCAACCTTTTGCACTCATTTTGCTATAAATTTCATTTTGCATCTTTAAGGAATCACATAATGCTTTATCAAATGTAGAATGAACATTTGGAGTAGCAGATTCTATGGTTCCGTGTAAATATAAATCAGAGGCACCTTTTACAGTTAATAAAATATCTTCAAGTAGATCTTTATCATTCATAACTTACTTCTCCTTCATTGACTTCTTATTTTATTTCACGTACCTAACTATAATAATTGATAAAATTGTCCAAATGTTTGTTGGTGTGCAGTAACTAATTGATTAACATAAGATTTAAGCTCAGCGTCTTGAATTTGATTTGCATAATCTGTACATTTTGTTTTCATATGTTTTTCATGACTTAAGGCATCTTCAATATATGATAATTCTTTTGGACTCATGATTTTCACCTCCTACATCAATAATTATATGAATGTATTTAACAAGTTTATTATGTGATATATATTTTTTTTTATACTAGATAATTGATGATGAACTTGTGATTAAATTTAATTAAATTATGGATAGAAATAAAGAAAGTAATTATAAAAGCACCTTAAACATTGTAAAATGTATAGGGTGCTTTATTATAAAACTTATGATATCAGCTAATTTAAAATTTAAATTGATCAAAACTAGCATCTAATTCATTTGATAATGTATTAACTTTTTGGGATGTATTTGCCACTTCAGAACTTGCTGCACTTAGCTCTTCAGATGAGGAATAAATTTCTTGGGTAGTTGCTGAAATTTGTTCAGATACAGAGGAAATATTAGAAATATTACTTACTAAAGAGTCTTTTTCATTATCCAATTTAACAAAGTCTTTTGCAATTGAATACATATTAGGTATCATTTCTTCTACTTTTGAAGAAATTTCTTTAAAAGTATCTATTGTATTATTTACAACTTCAGTCTGATTCTTCACATCATCATTTATGCTATTTGTACTAGTTACAATTCCATTGGTATTTTTTATAACATTAGATACAATAGTATAAATCTTTTGAGCAGAGTTTTTACTCATTTCAGCGAGTTTTCGAACTTCATCAGCAACAACAGAAAAACCACGCCCAGCTTCTCCAGCTCTTGCAGCTTCAATAGCAGCATTTAAAGCTAAAAGATTAGTTTGCTCTGCTATATTATTTATTATATTAGTCATTTCATTAACTTCTTTAATATCAGATGACATTACATTTAAAGAAGATGTGAAATTATCAAAGTTATGGTTAAGTGAATTTATTGAAAGTATTAATGATTTAAGTTCTAAATTACCTTTTTTAGCACTATCTCCAATGTTAGAAGATGTAATAGTAACATTGTTTATTTTTTCTGTCAGTGCAGAAATTTTATCGCCAAATTCATTTAAACTGCTAGTGCTGTCAATTAAATTATCTGTTTGACTTTGTGCACCTTGAGAAATATCGCTAATTGATTGAGAAATACTTTCAATTAATGAAGATAATTCTTGGGATATAGATGAAAGTCCCATAGACTCATTATTAAGATTAGAAGAATTTAATTTAATTGTATCAATGCTTCCATTTAGTGAATTTTGAATTTCAACTAATGAATTACACATAATTCCAATTTCAGAAGAGTCCTTTAAAATCTTATTATCTATTTTGTCAGTAAAATCTCCTTTAGCAAACTCTTTCATTATACTTGCAACGTATAAGATCTTTTTGGAGATTTTTGATATGGCAAATATTAATACTACAGATATTAATATTAGACTTAGAGCACCTGTTATAATGTTTGCAGATTTTAAGCTCACAAGTGATTTTAGTAAGTCACTTTTATCAACTGTAACTATAACACACCATCCAGTACTTGGAACTAAAGCATAAGATAAAGTTTGAAGTTTATTATCAGAAACAACTTCAGTAGATCCACTTTTTCCTTGACTGATTTGGCTGATTAAATCATAATCACTAGTACCATCAATATTTTTTAATATTTGATCAATGTTTGAACCACCTTTAACATAATCATTATTAGAATGTCCAATAATTTTACTACTAGAATTTACTACAAATGCTTTTCCAGTATCTAAAAATGATATTTTTTTGCTTAAGGTAGATATATCATCTCCATATCTAAAGGCAACTAAAACTCCAAGTGTTTTATTCATGTCTTTAATAGGT
>JAKBFR010000224.1 GCA_021837545.1 Bacillota bacterium
TACATGCTTTCGCCTTCATGAAATCTAATGCAATACTCATAGAATATAATCAGTAATTTACGCTATACAAGCACATTCAGAAAATGATGCTTCCTGCTAGAAAGCTATTTTTATATATAGATAGTTCTTTGTTTTTTTATAGTCTATTTAATAAATGTTGTGTAAATGGACTAGCGAATTATCTGGCTACTTTGAATTTTTTTAATCCGCGCCTAATATCTTTTAGCCGTAGGCTGCCGATTTGATATATATCAAAATAGCAGGATTATTTTTAAAAACGTACAATAACCCTTTGGTGTCCTAGCAATCTTACGAAAATCTTATATTCTCAAAAGAAGATACAATATGTTTTAGCTGGCAGGCTGTCAATTTGTTATACATAAATAGAAAGATTATTTTTGAAAAGGTGCAATAATCTTTGGGGGTGATACCTCAAGTGCGCTAGCCTGACCTTTGGTATTCCGTAGGAGTCTATAACAATTATTAATTGTTATGGACTCCTGTGCAGTCTCGCGAGAATTTTAGATTTATAGGTTATATTCAATTGAAGCCAGCAATGGTATAATTAGACAATAGATTTGTATTGAACTTGGACGATATAGCAGTGTGATAGTATTTAAATGTTAATTTCACAAAGTCTTTTTAAAGGAGATAATAGGGATGGATATTATTAAGGCACAGAAACAGGATCTATCAGATATTGTTGATATAATTTCTAAATGTATAAAGCATATGGAGAGCCAAGCCATATATCAGTGGAATAAATTTTATCCAAATTCAGATATTATAGAAAATGATATTAAGAGTGAGGATTGCTACGTTTTAAAGGATAGTGGAAAATGTGTAGCATATGTTGCAATAAATGAAGAGCAATCACCAGAATATAGTCAAATAAACTGGTTTACTGATGGAAGAAAGGTATTAGTTATTCATAGGTTGTCTGTGGATCCTGAATTTCAGAGAAAAGGTATTGCAAGAGAAATATTGAAATTTATTGAGGATTTCGCTACTAAAAACAACTATTCGTGTATTAGACTAGACGCTTATAGCGGAAATGAAAAAGCACTTAAACTATATGAGAATTTTGGTTATAAAAGAGCGGGACAGATATATTTTCCGCTAAGAGACCTTCCTTTCTATTGTTATGAGAAACTTGTTTAAATCTTTTAATAACAATAAAAAATAATCATAAATCCCCTTAATAATTAATATTATTAGTAGTGATTAGAAAACAATAAACAAAGAGGGGGATTTAAAATGGGAAAACAATATCGCGGAAAAGTTTTATGGAAGTTGCCATCAAGAGGAAGAGGAACTTGTCCAGTATGTAAGACAGAAAGAATAAAATTATTATATGAAATAATTATGGGTAGTGGTGAGAAAATTAAGGTTTGCAAGAGATGTCAGCATAAAAAAATAGATAGTCTTTAATACTCATTTTATAAAACTAGATTTAGACGAAGCTGTCTCAGGATAGAAAGTAATTTCAGGAGTGAGACAGTTCTTTTTTTATAAAAATTGACTATTTAATAAATGTTGTGTAAAGTGCCTACAGTCTTTAATATAGGGAAGCAATTTATATGTTGTTATGTTAATTATTTCAAAAATATATTTATATTATATATAATTAAATAAGGAGACAAGTGTAATTAATTGTGAACCTATATATTATTTATATGGGTTATAGCAGTTAGAAAATATGAATCTTGGGGGATGTAAATGAAAAGAAGATACATACTAATCGACAATGAAAAGTTGAAATTATCTAATTGGCGTAAATGGCTAATGCTAATTGCTATTAGTTATTTATGCTTGATAGTAATTTCAACCATTGAAAGCCTGATATCCAATATAATGAATGTAAATATAGCAAATATAATGCTGGTGACGGTTTATATAAGAGCATTTATTGTTTTATCACTTATACGCGATTTAGCTCCAAGATTTAAGAAAGTAATTTCTATTCTATGGACTATATTGGTATCCTTTATTTACATCGGAATTGACTCTAGAGCAGGAGATAATTTATATTTAGGTGCTACATTATTTCTTATTTTAGTAATTACATATAATATAGTTTTATATAAGAAGCCTTCGAATTTTAAATCTACGAAAAATATATCATAAGATAGTACTTTCATAAATTATATGACTCATTAAAAATTCAAAAGATGTTACCTCAGGATAGAAAGTGATTTCTATATGAGTTAGCATCTTTTTTTATAAAAGCAATTTGTAGTGCAAAATGGCTATAGTTTTAATGTATAGAATGGATTTATATATTGGATTGAATTTAGCAATAAATACTAATCAATCAAACCAGAAATAGAGATAGCACAATAAACTAATAATAACCCCATGGCTAAGTTAAATTGCTTATTATATTTTGTTAAAAAGTTCTGGAATAAAGCACCGAAAAGTGCCCAACAAAGAGTAGCTATAAATCCTATAAATGCGAGTACAAATGAAAAGAGGATTAAAATAAAGTCTGATTTGTAATAAGGGGTTATAAAGGTGGCTATGACAGTAATACCGTATAAGATTACTTTTGGATTGAAAAACTGCATTGTTAGCCCTGCTAAGTAGGTATTTGTTTCTTTACTAGCTAAGACTGTTCCTTTCTTTGTGCCAAATGCAACTTTATAAGCAAGGTATAACATATAAACTGCACCAAATATTCCTACAAAGTGCTCTATTTTTGGCATCAAATTAAATAAAAAGAGGTTAAAATAACTGCAAGCAATCATTAGTATAATAAATCCAGTTAGAATTCCCAAATTAAAATGAAATGAATTCTTAAAACCATATTTCTTTGCATTCACCATGGATAATATATTATTAGGACCAGGTGTAAAGGTAGTTACAAATACATAAGATAAAAAAGGAATTAGTTTAATCATATAGGATACCTCCTAGGAAAATATGATATAATGTACATTATAAACGTTATAACGCTCTTAAATTATATTATACACTATGTGCGTTATAAAGCACAATAGAAGAGGTGGATATTTTGGATAATTTGAATTTACTAATTGCTAATAACTTAAAGAGAATTAGAGAAGAAAGGAAACTAAGCCTTGATAAAGTAGCAGATTTAACGGGTGTTAGTAAAAGTATGCTGGGTCAAATAGAAAGAGGAGAATCTAATCCTACCATTTCAACTTGTTGGAAAATGGCAAATGGTTTAAAGATTTCTTTTACCGACCTAATCAATCCCCATCAATCTGACATAGTTGTCCTTAGTAAAAAGGAACTTGAACCACTGATTGAAGATGAGGGAAGATATAAGCTTTATCCGTTTTTTCCTTATGAAAGTGATAGAAGGTTTGAAATGTATTCCATTGATATAGAAAAAGGTGGACACTTAAATGCAGAAGCTCATAGAGAAGGAACAGAAGAATTTTTAACGGTATTTCAAGGAGAAGTGACTGTA
>JAKBFR010000225.1 GCA_021837545.1 Bacillota bacterium
GTAAAATGTACTATTATACGTTTTATTTAAATAACTCTTGAAAGGGCTATTAGTATTCCAATCTTAGCATGATCAAAGGTTAAACCACCCTGTAAATATGCTATATAAGGCTCTCTAATAGGAGCATCTGCAGATAATTCTATAGATGAACCCTGAATAAATGCGCCTGCTGCCATGATAACCTTATCTGCATATCCCGGCATGTCCCATGGTTCACATTCAACGAAAGAATCAATAGGAGACCCTGCTTGTATACCCTTGCAGAAATTAATTAGCTTTTCTTTATTGTTAAATTTAATAGCTTGAATTATATCACTTCTTTTATCAGTATACTTTGGAAGAACTTCAAAGCCTGCAAGTTCCATAATTCTTGCACAGAAAATGGCACCTTTCACAGCTTCCATAGCTACATGTGGTGCTAGGAATAGTCCTTGATAGAAAGAACGCATCACTCCAAAAGTAGACCCACATTCTCCTCCTATACCAGGAATTGTTAGTCTATAAGAAGCTTGCACTACGTATTCTTCCTTACCTGCAATATATCCACCTGCAGGTGCTATACCACCACCAATATTTTTTATTAATGAACCAGCAATTAAGTCTGCTCCTACATCTGTAGGTTCCTTAACATCAATAAATTCACCATAACAATTATCTACAAAACAAATTACCTTTGGATTTACCAATTTTGCAGCCTTTATAATCTCTTCTATTTCACAAATTAATAGTGAATTTCTCCATCCATATCCAGTAGATCTTTGGATATGAAGTAACTTTATTGACTCATCTTCCATCAGAGTCTTTTTCATTAGGTCTATATCAACTTTAGCGTTATGGTCTAATTCTAACTGCTTATATTTTACACCATAATGTTTTAATGAACCTATATCTTCAGTGATATTTATACCTATTATGTTATGAAGTGTGTCGTAAGGTGTTCCGCATACAGAAAGCATGGTATCATTAGGTCTTAAATTACCAAACAACGCTGCCCCAATTGCATGGGTTCCATTTACGAAATGTGGTCTAACTAATGCACTTTCACAATTGAAAATTCTTGCATATACTTTATCTAATGAATCACGTCCTATATCTCCGTAACCGTACCCAGAGGAATTTGTAAAATGAGTATCGCTGATTCTTTCATCTTGTAGTGCAGTCAAAACCTTAAGTTGATTAAACTCTCTTATTTCATCAAGAATTTTAAATTGCTCTTGTACATCTTGTATTGCGTTGTCATAAAGGTCTAGGGTTTTTGAACTTATTTTATACTTATTTTGAAGGTATGCTTTTGTTATATCTATCATGCTTCTCTGTCTCCTTTTATCATTAATTTATTATATATGTATTTTAAAATACCACCAAGGCACCTGATGTAAAATAACATACTAGTTAGTTATTTTATTTCAGAAGCCTTTGTAATAGTAACATATATAAGTCTACTTCGCAATTCTTTAAAAGCAGTAATTATAAGTTTGAAAAATACAAAAACATACCCTCATATTCAAGGTATGTTTTATAACTTTAAGCTTAAAGATGCCACTTGCCACGTGAGTGGCACCTAGTCTTCTACAACATCATTAAATAATATTGGTTTTGATGGAGTTATAGTAGAAATAGCATGTTTATATACCATCATTTGTTTTCCATCGCAGTTTAATACTACCGTGAAACTATCAAAACCTGTTACATTTCCCTTTAGCTGAAACCCATTCATCAAGTATAGCGTAACTGGTATTCTATTTTTTCTTGCTCCATTCAAAACTATATCTTGTAAATTATTAGTAGATTTATTCATTGATGCACCCCCGCAATTAGTATTTTAAGAATATTCTATAAATATCCTAAAAATCCTTTTAATTTGATAAAAATATAGCAATTTACAATTTCTTCATAGAATATAGCTGGCTCGCAATATATTCTACAATTTCATCATCACCGTCAAAATCATCCTTGTTAACCCAATTTACTCTTGTATCTTTTCTAAACCAGGTAAGCTGTCTTTTCGCGTAATTTCTGCTACCTTGTTTGATCATTTCTACAGCCTCATTTAGAGATATTTCACCATTTAGATAGTACAGTACTTCCTTGTAACCTATCCCCTTCATTGACTGCATATCTGCATTATAGCCCATTTCTTTTAATTTTATAACTTCATCTATCAAATTATTTTCCATCATTATATCTACACGAGAATTTATTCTACTATATAATTTTTGCCTATCCATATTTAATACAAAGTAATATACATTATAAGGAATATCTAAAATATTTTGCTCAGCTGCAAACTCACTCATAGGTTTACCACTAACTTTATACACTTCTAAAGCTCTAATTACTCTTTTCAAATCATTAGGGTATAGTTTGTTGTAGGATTCTTCATCAATGTCTTTTAGTAAGCTATGTACATATTCCTTTCCTTCACTCTCTGCTAGTTTTGTAAGATACTCTCTATACTCTTCATCTTTATTGGTATCCGCAAAATTATAATTATATATTAGTGAATTTATATAAAACCCAGTTCCACCAACTAACATGGGAAGTTTTTTACTGTCAGTTATTTCTTCAATAGCACTTTCAGCTCTTTCTTTAAATTCCGCAACGCTAAAATCTTCACTAGGCTCAATTATATCTACTAAATGATGAGGAACTCCCCTCATCTCCTCTTTTGAAATCTTAGCTGAGCCAACATCCATAGATTTGTAAATTTGCATTGAATCTGCCGATATAATCTCTCCATTTAGTTTTTGAGCAAGTTTTATAGATATTTCTGTTTTTCCTACAGCTGTAGGACCGCCTAAAATAAATAAATCTTTCATGTTTCCACCTTTTTTCTACTGTATTCTTTTAAATCTTTTTTCTAATTCATTAAGTGTAATTTTTATTATAGTAGGTCTTCCATGAGGACAAGTAAAAGGTTCTTCAATATATCTTAAATCATTAATGAGCTTATTCATTTCTTGGTCTGAGAGCACATTATTTGCTTTTACAGCTGCCTTACATGCAAGAGACGCTATACGGTTATATTTAATTTCTACAGTATCACCGCTGCCCATATTCTTTAAATTATCTAATATGTCATTAAAGAGATTCTTAATATCTGGTTTTCCAAGTATTATGGGAACTTCTCTTATACTTATTGTGTTTTCACCAAATTCAACAATATCAAACCCAGAATTTTTAAATACTGCTTCATTTTCAATGTAGTAAGCATAATCCTCAGGATTAAGCTCTATTACTGTTGGTGTAACTAAAATCTGAGATAGTACGTCAGCATTTATAATTTCTTTTTTATATTTCTCAAATAATATTTTTTCGTGAGCTGCATGTTGGTCAATTAGATATAGCTCATTATATGTTTCACCTAAGATATAGGTTTTATTAAATTGCCCTATAAGTCTTAACTCAGGAAACT
>JAKBFR010000001.1 GCA_021837545.1 Bacillota bacterium
CAGCAATCAATTAAATTTGATAATGGGATTGGTGGCCTTAAAGTAACTATTTCTAAATATTACACACCAAATGGAGAGAATATTCATAAAAAAGGAATAACACCAGATGTTGAAGTTACAACACAAGTAGGAATAGATGAAAATGGATATGATAAGAATACAGATGAACAATTAAAAACAGCAATACAAAAAATAGAGGAAAAGATACAGTAGGGGGAAACAGGATGAGTTTATTAATATATACATTAAGGAATGTTGCAGGTGCAATAATAGCTCCCCCATTAGTATTTCTATTAATTACTTTAATAATAATGTTACATTTAAAAAATAGAAAGATAGTATCTATGCAAAAAATGATTTTAGGAGGTAGCGTAAATTCATCTATTGAACTTACGCTATCTCAACTTGTTTTAGGGATTGTGGGCGGAAGTATAGGGAGCTTAATTCTTACGAGTTTAGGTGTAGTATTTAGTGAAAATTCAGGAATTGAATATTTGTTTATTATATCTATATTGTTAATGTTTATAAAACCAAGATTAATATGTTTTTCCTATTCAGGAGCTATTTTAGGAGCTATAAGTATTATAATTAAATTATTAAGTAAATTTGTGCCAGAACTTTCAAATAATATAATATTTAATATTGATATACTATATTTAATAATTTTTATTGGTGTTTTTCATATTATTGAAGGTATATTAGTAATGATTGATGGTGATAGAGGTGCAGTTCCTGTATTTGCAAATAAGGACGGAAAAATTATAGGTGGATATGCATTGAAGAGGTATTGGGCATTACCTGTAGCGATAATGATTGCAATAACTATGAATGATTCATCACTAAATTATATGACAGAATCTATACAAAATCCAGATTGGTGGCCATTAATTAGATCATCTTCAGGACTTAGTTTAATAACAAGTAGTATAATTTCGATAATCCCATTTTACACAATTTTAGGATATTCATCGATCACTTTTACAAGAAGTAAAAGAGAAAAGGCAATATCATCAGGATGGCATATATTAATTTATGGAATTATTTTAATTATTGCAGCTCAAATTACTAGATTTGGAATTTGGGGTGAAGTAGTAGTTATAATTTTCACACCATTTGCTCATGAATTTATGTTGAATAATCAAACGAAAAGTGAAGAAAAGAGAAAACCTAAATTTGTAAGTGACGAAGAGGGATTAACGATTTTAGAGATTTCAACTGATTCACAAGTTAGAAAATTTGGTATTGATGTTGGAAATAAAATTCTATCGATAAATAATAAAAATATTAATTCAGAAGCAGAGAGCTATGCCATTTTAAAAGCGAATTGGTATAATGCAATTTTGAAGATCAAAGATTCAAAAGGGATTATAAGAGAAATTGAATTTAGGCATAATAAAAATACTAGACTTGGTGTACTATTGGTACCTAGAAAGGTAAACAAAGAAGATGTTATAGCAGTTGATGATAGTAGTTTTAAAAGTGTTTTTAGCAAATTTAAAAATTCAGAACAGAAAAAAAGCTGTAAACCAGAAGAAGACGCAATTAATGAGAATAAAATTAATCAAGATGAAGAAGATAATGATAAGAAATTATAATTGCACATTGATAATTGAAAATTTATATGAGATGGCTTAGCCATCTTTTTCTTTAATAAAGTATAATTGTGGAATTTATAAAATTGTCCATTAAAAAATATATAGCATAAATTATTGACTTAACAGTTAAGGAAAAGTAAAATAGACATATAATGCGAATGTCTGTTCGAAATGGAGGTAGTTTAATGGGAGAATTCAAAATACATTCTAAATTTAAACCTACGGGAGATCAACCACAAGCTATTGATGAGTTAGTTGATTCAATAAAGCATAATAATAGATGTCAAACTTTACTCGGAGTAACAGGTTCCGGAAAAACATTTACCATGGCAAATATTATAGAGAAATTACAAAGGCCTACTATAATTCTAGCTCATAATAAAACTTTAGCGGGACAGTTATGTTCCGAATTTAAGGAATTTTTTCCTGATAATATAGTCGAATATTTTGTGTCTTATTATGATTATTATCAGCCAGAAGCATACAAACCTTCAACAGATACATTTATAGAAAAAGATGCATCCATAAATGATGAAATAGATAAATTAAGACATTCAGCTACTTCAGCTCTTTTTGAGAGACGGGATGTAATAATTGTTGCATCTGTTTCTTGTATATATGGACTAGGGAACCCAGATGAATATAAAAAATTGACCATAAGCCTCAGAACTGGAATGGAAAAGGAAAGAAATGAAGTTATAAAAGAACTTATAGATATTCAATATGAAAGAAATGATATAGATTTTTCAAGAGGAACATTTAGAGTTAGAGGAGATTCTTTAGATATAATTCCGGCATCATATTCAAACAAGGGAATTAGAATTGAATTCTTTGGAGATGAAATTGATAGAATAAGGGAATTTGATGTATTAACAGGAACTATTCTTGGAGAAAGAAATCATGTAGCAATAACTCCTGCGTCTCACTTTGCAACTTCAAGAGAAACTGTTGAAAAATCAATTGGGCTGATTGAAGGGGAATTAGAAGAAAGATTAAGAGAACTTAATGCTCAAGATAAACTTTTAGAAGCTCAAAGATTAAGACAAAGAACTAACTTTGATATTGAAATGATAAAAGAAATGGGATATTGTAGTGGAATAGAAAATTATTCTAGAATATTAGATGGCAGGGCTTCTGGAACACCGCCTAAAACTTTGATAGATTATTTTCCGGAAGATTTTTTGATGTTTATTGATGAAAGTCATGTAACATTACCTCAAGTTAGAGCAATGTATGCAGGTGATAGGTCTAGAAAAAATACTTTGATTGATTATGGATTTAGACTCCCTTGCGCATATGATAACAGACCGTTAAAGTTTGAAGAATTTGAAAAGAAAATTAATCAAGTGGTTTTTGTAAGTGCAACTCCAGCAGCTTATGAAATAGATCATTCAGAAGTAATTTCGGAACAAATTATAAGACCCACAGGATTATTAGATCCTGAAATCATTATAAGACCTATAAAAGGACAGATAGATGACTTATATGGAGAAATTAATAAAACTAAAGAATGTGGATTTAGAACATTAATAACAACTTTGACTAAGCGTATGGCAGAGGATTTAACTAAGTACTTAACAGAGCTTGGAGTTAAGGCTACTTATATGCATTCAGAGATCCTAACTATAGAGAGAATGAAAATTATAAGGGATTTAAGACTTGGAGAATATGATGTATTAGTGGGAATAAACCTTTTAAGAGAAGGATTAGATATACCAGAAGTTGCTTTAGTTGCAATTTTAGATGCTGATAAAGAAGGATTTTTAAGGTCAGAAACATCATTGATACAAACTATAGGAAGAGCAGCTAGAAATTCAGAAAGTAAAGTTATAATGTATGCAGATAATATAACGAAATCTATGGATAAAGCTCTAAAGGAAACAGATAGAAGAAGAGCTATACAAAAAGAATATAACAGCAAAAATGGAATGGTTCCAACAACAATAATTAAAGAAGTCAGGGAAATTATAGAAGCTACAAAGATTGCAGAACAAGTAGAAGAATATGGGGTAGGTGATAAGAAGAAACCTACAAAGAAAGAAAAAGATAAGTTAATTAAAGAATATACAGAAGAAATGTTATTAGCTGCAAAAAATCTGCAATTTGAGAGAGCAGCTGAACTAAGAGACATAATTAATTCAATTAACAATTAACAATGAAGGAATAAACTCCTTGTGGAGTTTGGAAAATTATATAAATAATTAATGCATCATAATATAGAAAATTACAAAGTATAAAAAATGTAAAGTAATTTAATAATTAAACTTAATAATAAACAATTAAAACGAAATCCTAAAAGGGATTTCCACCTAAATTGTTAATTGTTAATTGAATAGTGGGGGGTTTTTATGAACGATAAGATAATAATTAAAGGTGCTAAGGTTAATAATTTAAAGAATGTCAGTCTAGAAATACCAAGGGATAAGTTGATTGTGTTTACAGGTTTATCAGGCTCTGGTAAATCATCGTTAGCATTCGATACGTTGTATGCAGAAGGACAAAGGCGATATATGGAATCTTTATCTTCTTATGCAAGACAATTTTTAGGACAAATGGATAAGCCAAATGTTGAGTACATAGAAGGGCTATCTCCAGCCATATCAATAGACCAAAAGAGTACAAACAAAAATCCAAGATCTACAGTGGGAACAATAACAGAAATCTATGATTATTTAAGATTATTATATGCAAGAGTTGGGACTCCACATTGCCCAAAATGCGGAAAGGAAATTACTCAACAATCTGTTGACCAAATTGTTGATAAGATTATGAACTATGGGGATAAAACAAAGCTTCAAATATTATCACCTATAGTAAAAGGCAGAAAAGGAACTCACGAAAAATTATTAGAAAATATAAGAAAAAATGGATTTACAAGAGCTAGAATTGATGGGCAAATTTACGATTTAACTGAAGAAGAAGTAAAATTAGATAAAAATAAAAAACATAATATTGAAGCTGTTATAGACAGAATTGTTATAAAAGAAGGAATTGAAGGAAGACTTACAGAATCTATAGAAGCATCGCTAAAAATTGGAGAAGGCTTAGTAATAGCAAGTGTTATTGGAGGACATGATACTTTATTTAGTGAAAATTTTGCTTGTGCAGAATGCGAAATAAGTATCGGCGAATTAGCACCTAGATTATTTTCATTTAATGCTCCATTTGGAAAGTGTGATCATTGTGATGGGCTTGGAATGTTAATTGAAATAGATGAAAAATTAGTAATTCCAAATAGAGAACTAAGCATTATGGATGGTGCTGTAGCTAGTTGGGGAAATGGGAGATTTAAAGAAGATTCATGGACTTATGCTATACTTCAAGCATTAAATAGAGAATATGGATTAGATTTAAATACACCTATAAAAAATTTAGATAAGAAATATATTGATTTACTTTTATATGGTACAAAAGGAAAGAAACTTAAGGTTGAATATACAAAAGATGGTGTTAGGGCAGTATATAATTACGCATTTGATGGAGAAATAAATTCTTTGAATAGAAGATATAGAGAAACTAATTCAGATATGATAAAGAGTGGAATAGAACAATATATGAGTGATGATTTTTGCCCTAAATGTAAAGGTGCAAGATTAAGCGATGAAGCATTAGCAGTCACTGTTGGTGGGAAAAATATATTTGAATTTGCAAGTATGCCAATAAGAGAAGAATTAGAATTTATAAATGGAATAGAATTTTCAGAAAAGAATAGAATTATTAGTGAACAAATTATTAAAGAGATTAAAAATAGATTACAATTTTTATTGGATGTAGGACTAGATTATTTGAGTTTAAGTAGAAATTCAGGAACTCTATCAGGCGGAGAATCTCAAAGAATAAGACTTGCAACTCAAATAGGTTCATCACTTATGGGTGTTTTATATATTTTAGATGAACCTAGTATTGGCTTGCATCAAAGAGACAATGATAGGCTAATACATACTTTAAAAAACTTAAGAGATGTTGGAAATACAGTAATCGTAGTAGAACACGATGAAGATACTATAAGAGAAGCTGATTATATTGTTGACATTGGACCTGGTGCAGGAGAACATGGAGGCGAAGTTGTAGTTACGGGAACTCTTGATGAAGTTAAGGCTTGCGAAAAATCAATAACAGGGCAATACTTAACAGGAAAAAAAATAATTAAAGTGCCGGAAATAAGAAGAAAAGGCAATGGGCAAAATATAAAAATTATAGGAGCAAAAGAAAATAACTTAAAGAACATAAATATATCAATTCCACTTGGGACATTAACAGCAGTTACAGGAGTTTCAGGTTCAGGAAAAAGTACGTTGGTAAATGAAATACTTTATAAAGGCTTAAATAAGATAGTAAACAAGAGTAAAAAACCTGTGGGAAAACATAAAGAAATAAGTGGGCATGAGAACATAGATAAAATAATAGATATAGATCAAAGTCCAATAGGAAGAACACCACGCTCTAATCCTGCTACTTATACAGGAACATTTGATTTGATAAGAGAACTTTTTTCACAAACTCAAGAAGCTAAAATGAGAGGTTATAAGCAAGGGCGATTTAGTTTTAATGTTAAAGGTGGAAGATGTGAGGCTTGTTCTGGAGATGGAATTATAAAAATAGAAATGCAATTTTTATCTGATGTATATGTGCCATGTGAAGTTTGCAAGGGAAAGAGATACAATAGAGAAACGCTAGAGGTTAAGTACAAAGGCAAAAATATAGATGATGTATTAAACATGACAGTTGAAGAAGGCGTTAAATTCTTTGAGAATCTACCTAGGATTGCAAATAAATTAACAACATTAAATGATGTAGGCCTGGGATATATTAGATTAGGCCAACCATCAACTCAATTATCAGGTGGGGAAGCTCAAAGAATAAAATTAGCAACTGAACTATCAAAAAGAAGTACAGGAAAGACTATGTACATATTAGATGAGCCAACTACAGGATTACATGTAGATGATGTTAGTAGATTAATAGAGATACTTCAAAGATTAGTAGATGCAGGGAATACTGTAGTTGTAATTGAGCATAATTTAGATATGATAAAATGTGCGGATTATTTAATTGATTTAGGACCAGAAGGTGGAGATAAGGGAGGAACTCTTATTAAAGCAGGAACTCCTGAAGACTTATGTAAAATTAAAGCATCCTATACAGGTGAATATTTGAAGAAGATATTGTTTTAATGATTAGAAATGTTCAATGTTCAATGCTCAATGTTCAAAATAATTCCTTCGGAATTATTTTGAACATTGATAATTGAACATTGATAATTGACGTTAGAATTAGTCATACTTGATTTTTTGTTGTATAATCATTAATAAGACATAGTAAAAAAGCAATTGTTTATATGCAATATTTTGAACAGTTGTTTTTTGAAGTTTCTAAGGAATAGGAATATATATTGAGGTGAAAATATGAGTTTTTCAAAAATTATTGCTGGAATTTTTGGAGTAGTTTTTATTATTATTTTATACGTAATAATATACTATGCACTAAAGATAATGTATAAAGATGTTAAAAATGGTGGTAAGAAGAGAAAGCTACCTGTAGCAAAAGGAAATTATGGATTAGAAATAATAAATTCAGGAAATAACAAAGATTTAAAGGATGGATCCATTATCCCTATAAGATCAGATTTGACAATAGGTAGAAACGATGGCAATTCAATTGTTTTAAACGATCAACATGTTTCTGGAAATCACGCTAAAGTTGTAGTTAGAAATGATTTATTATTGATAGAAGATTTGGATAGCACAAATGGTACTTATTTAAATGGAAACAAAATAAGCGGAAAAATGAAACTAACTAATAAAGATGAAATAAAAATTGGAACAGCAGTTTTTAAAATTTTAAGGTAAAGCATATCTAGTATAATTTAAAGAATTTAGGCTCAGTGGAAGATTATATATCTTTCACTGAGCCTTACAAAAAATTAAGGCATATGAAAGAAAATAGACTAGCATACTTATCATTTTTTAAATAAGCGAAATTAAATGTGTACATATGAAATAAATAAACATAATGAGGTGATATAGATTGAAGATTAAAAAGGATGAGGTAAAACTATTAATTTTGACTTATCTTTTGTGTATGGCCCTTTTTACAAATATAGCTATATTAAAGGATCCTATGGATATGGGTGCAATATACATGGGAGTGGTAGTATGTGTATTGTTAACAGTTACTCAAATTTTAGTTAGAAAATTTTATCCACAAGGAGATAAGTTTTTAATTATATTTGCATGCATATTGTCAGTTATAGGCATGGCTGTGTTATATAGATTAGATGCTAGCGTTGCAATTAAACAATTAATTTGGTTTACAGCAGGTATTGTTGTATTTATTACGTTAGTTGTAGCAATTCGGGATTTAAGAGACTTTGCAAAATATAAAAAAATATATTTAATTGTAACACTAATTTTTATGCCAATGGCATTAATTTTTGGAAAAGAAGTCTATGGAGCAACTAACTGGGTTATGATTGGAAGTATGGGATTTCAGCCATCTGAATTTGGTAAAATCAGTTTTGTGATTTATATTGCAGCTGCATTGAAAGATTACGAAGATAAAAATAATATTAAAGAGGATTTTAGGCAACTTTGGCAACCTGCATTAGTAGTCATGTATTCATTAGGATGTTTGTTTATGCAAAAAGATTTAGGTTCAGCTTTAATATTTTTTGGTATTGCAATAACAATGCTTTATGTTGCTACTGGAAAGAAAAAATATGTATTAATTACTTTTGTATTATTTATAGCTGGTTCATTTATTGCATATAAATTATTCCCACATGTAAGACAAAGAATATTGATTTGGAGAAATCCATGGGAATATTCAAATACAGAAGGATATCAAATAGTTCAAGGCTTATATGCAATTTCTTCTGGTGGTATGCTTGGATCAGGTTTAGGTGAGGGCTATCCAGGGTTTGTACCAGTTAATACTTCGGATTTTATTTTTGCAGTAATTTGTGAGGAACTAGGAATGATATTTGCTATTGGAATTATAATGATTTATTTCTTGTTTTTCTATAGAGGAATGAGAGCAGCTTTTAGAGTCCAAGATAGATTTTCACAACTTGGTACTATAGGAATAAGTGCTATGATAGCTTGCCAAGTATTAGTTATAATTGGAGGAGTGTTTTCATTAATACCACTTACAGGAATTACATTACCTCTTATTAGCTATGGTGGATCTTCCATATTAAGTATGTTCTTTGCACTGGCAATACTTCAAAAGATATCAGAGGAGGGCTAAAAATTGAAAAATATTTCTAATAGTATAAAACAAGTAATGGTAGTTTTTCTCTTTTGCTTTGTAGCTCTTATCTCATACATTGCATATTTTCAAGTTTTTTCAGCACCTAATATAGCAGAAGGACAAGGAAATCAAAGACTTTGGGCAAAAAGAAATGAAGTTTTAAGAGGAACTATATATGATAGAAATAAAAATGCATTAACAACAAGTGCAAGAATAGATGCTCTTACACAAAAAAGAACTTATGTTAATGGAGACTTATATGTTCATGCTTTGGGATATGTAGATCCAAGATATGGATTGACGGGATTAGAGGAAAATTATGATAGTGAATTAACAACTTATAATAAAATTACAAATAATATTTTAAATTTAACTAAAGATTTTAGTAAGGATAAATTAAAAGAAATGTTCCAGAACAGAAAAGAAGATGAGGTTAAGATTGGGAATGGAGTTATAACGACACTAGATCCTAACCTTCAAAAAATAGCCTATGATGCTCTTGGAAATAATAAAGGGGCTGTAGTTGCATTAAATCCTAAAACAGGAGAAGTACTTGCGATGGTTTCAAAACCAACGTATAATCCTAATGATTTAGAAAGCTCAATGAAAGCAGCAAATGCAGGTACAGCAGACAATAGCCCACTTATAAATAGAGCAATTTCTGGACTCTATCCCCCAGGATCAACTTTTAAGACTGTTACTCTTAGCAGTGCGTTAGATAACATGCCAGGTGTTACAACCAGAACATTTGATGATACTGGTAAAATAATATTTAATTCCAAACAGTCTTTAAGCAATGATAATGGAGAAGTTAATGGAACTATAGACCTTAAAGAAGCATTTAGATTATCAAGTAATTTTGTATTTGGTACACTAGCAATGGAGCTTGGAAATGATAAATTAAAAACTACTGCTGAAAAATATGGATTTAATAATACAGTTGATTCAGATGGATTTAAGATAACTCAAAGCCAATTTCCTAAATTGACTACAGCAGAAGTTGGAAGTATAGCACAATCTGGAATTGGTCAAAGTAGTATTTTAGCAACACCTATGCAGATGGCTTTAGTTTCAAGCACTATAGCTAATAATGGAAAGATGATGGAGCCAAGACTTGTTAATACTGTAATAGATAAAGATGGAAATACAGTCAAAACTATAGATTCAAAAGTATATAAACAAGTCATTAGTACAACTAATGCAGCGATTATAAAAGATTATATGAAGAATCTAGTTGATTCTAATGTTGATTATTCTTGGAGTTTTTTTAAAGGAACTGATGCTGCTGGTAAAACAGGTACAGCAGATTATAATCTTGCTAATGGTCAAAGTGCCAAACCTCATTCATGGTTTATTGGATTTGCACCAGCCAATGATCCCAAAATTGCAGTAGCAGTTATAGTGGAAAATGGTGGATATGGAGCAAGTGCAGCAGCACCAATAGCAGGAAAAGTTATTCAAGCTAGTTTGACTAGATAATAATATATTTATATATAATTTTTATGTGGTAATTTAATGGTCAATGGTCATTTAAGAAATGCCTTCGGCATTTCTTAAATGTTAATTGAAAATTGAAAATTGAGCATTGAAAATTTATAATTGAAAATTGAAAAAAGGAGGTGGATTCAATGTTCGATTTTAAAGTTCAATTAAAGATTCTACCAGATAAGCCAGGAGTATACTTGATGAAGAACACTCTTGGAGAAATTATTTATGTTGGAAAAGCAAAAGTATTAAAGAATAGAGTTAGGCAATACTTTCAAAATTCAAAGAATCATTCAGAAAAAGTAAAAGCTATGGTCAAGAATATTTCTGAATTCGAATATATAATTACAGATTCTGAAATGGAAGCGTTAATATTAGAATGTAATTTAATAAAAAAATATAGTCCTAAGTATAATATTTCCTTAAAAGACGATAAATTTTATCCTTTCATAAAAATAACTACTAACGAGGATTTTCCGAAAGTCTTTATTACTAGGAATTATGCAAAAGATGGGAATAAGTATTTTGGACCATATCCTAATGCTGGAGCTGTACATGAAACAATAAATTTGATAAGAAGAATATTTCCTCTTAGAACTTGTAAGAAATTTATTGTAGAGGGTGGAAAACAAACAAGACCATGTTTGAATTACCATATAAAAAAATGCAAAGCTCCATGTGAAGGGCATATTTCAAAGATTGATTATAGAAATATGATAGATGAGATTATGGATGTTTTAAGTGGCAGAGATAAGACTTTATTGAATAAATTAAAAAAAGAAATGCAAGAAAATTCTTCGAATTTAGAATTTGAGAAGGCTGCATCCCTAAGAGATAAAATCTTAGCTATAGAGAATATAGCTGAAAAACAAAAAGTGTTTAAATCTCAAGAAGGTGATGAGGATTTCATTAATATGTATAAAGATGAGAAAGATTGCTGCATCCAAATCTTCTTCTTAAGAGATGGAAAAGTGACAGGAAGAGAGCATTTTATTATTGAAAATAGTTCTTACGAAGAAGATAGTACTGTTATTTCTCAATTTATAATTTCATTTTATGGGGGTACTCCCAAAGTTCCTAAAAACATTTATATTCCACAAAGTGATGAAATAGAATCTTTAGAAGAATTCTTAAGTGTAAAGAGGGGTTCAAAGGTTTTTGCTAAAATTCCAATAAAAGGTGAGAAAAAAGATATGTTAGAATTGGTAAAAAGTAATGCTAAGGTTACTTTAGACCAATTTAAGGATAAAATTTTAAAAGATAAAGAAATAAATATAATATGCCTAGAACAAATACAAAGTTTATTAGAGCTTGATAGTATGCCATTTAGAATAGAAGCTTATGATATATCTAACATACAAGGAGTAGATTCTGTAGGATCAATGATTGTATTTGAAGATGGAAAAGCTAGAAATAGTGATTATAGAAGATTTCGTATAAAAACTGTAAAAAATGCTAATGATTATGATAGCATGAGAGAAATTTTAGAAAGAAGATTTACTCATGGGTTAAAGGAGATTAAAGAAATCCAAGATAAAGAAATTAAATTTTCTAATGGAAAATTTTCTAACTTTCCAGATTTAATTATGATGGATGGTGGAAAAGGTCAAGTAAACATAGCTCTTGAAGTTTTAGATAAATTAGGCATAAATATACCTGTATGTGGATTAGTTAAAGATGATCATCATGGAACAAGAGGAATAATCTATAATAACAATGAGTTAATAATAAATAGAAATTCTAATTTAATGCAATTGATAAGAAGAATTCAAGATGAAGTCCATAGATTTGCAATTACGTATCATAGAAGTTTAAGAGATAAGAGAACATTACATTCAATATTAGATGATATACCAAATATCGGGCAAAAAAGAAGAATGGCATTACTTATGAAATTTGGAAGCATTGATAATATAAAAAAAGCTACACTAGATGAACTTCTTGAAACTGAGTCAATTGATAATAAGGCAGCGAATAGTATTTTCACATATTTTAGGCATAGTACATAAAATAGACTAGATAACAATTTGTTAATTTCTGAATATGATTAAAAACATGAACAAAATAAATAAATTATGCTATAATAATACGGAATAAAGATTTACTGAGTATAAGTTAATATGAATAAAATTTTAATTTGTATTGTTTGAGTTTATTAGGGCAGTTAGCTATCGGATAAAGTTTTGCTTGTGTTAGTTTAGTTTATAGATTATTCTATATGATGTAAAGAAATGATATTAATATCAGTGTTTGAGGAGTTTTAGCATGAATCAGTATGGAAAGTATAATAATTTGTTTAATAAAATATATGAAGAGTCACAGATTCAGTTAGATGCGAAAATGAGTGAACATATATACTTTAAAGTTGGGGGAGCAGTAGATATACTTTTAACTCCCAATAATATAGAACAACTAAAAGAAACTATCACTATCTGTAAACAAAATAAAATTCCATTTTATGTTATAGGAAATGGATCTAACATTCTAGTTAAAGATGGTGGTATTAGAGGCGTTGTTATAAAGTTATGCGAACTTAATAAGATAGAACGTATGGGTAATAAAATTACAGCTGAATGTGGAGCATTACTTAAAGATGTTTCAATAGAAGCTACAGCAGGATCCTTAGCGGGATTTCAATTTGCATGTGGGATTCCAGGTAGTGTAGGTGGAGCTGTATTTATGAATGCAGGAGCTTATGATGGAGAAATATCATTTGTTATTGAGAAAGCAGAAGTGTTAGATGATAACCAAGAAGTTAAAGTTTTTTCTAAAGAAGAATTAAACCTAGGGTATAGACAATCTTTAGTTATGCAAAAAGGATATGTAGTATTAAGTGCGACTTTTGATTTGACACCTGGAGATAAAGAAAAAATTCAAGCTAGAGTTGATGCATTAACTACAAGAAGAGAAGATAGGCAACCATTAGAATATCCTTCAGCAGGTAGTACATTTAAGAGGCCGGAAGGTCATTTTGCAGGAAAGTTAATTGAAGATGCAGGCTTAAAGGGATTCACAATAGGTGGAGCATGTGTTTCAGAAAAACATGCTGGCTTTGTAATTAATAAGAGAAATGGAACAGCTAAAGATGTATTAGATGTAATATATCATGTTAAAGATGAAGTGAAAAGACAGTTTGGTGTAGAGTTGCATCCAGAAGTTAGAATTTTAGGTGAAGATTAAGACATACTTATTTGTTAATTTTTGAGTATGCTTAGGATGTTTGAAGATATTAATGTTAGGTTAAATACTGAAACTCAAGAGTTTATGACTTTTGGGTTTTTTATGATTTAATTATAATAGTATGATATAATTTTAATCCTAAGGCACATTCAAGAAAATAGACACATGTGCCTAAAAAGTGATCTTTGGCAAAAGGGGAGTGTGTAATATGAGATTTGTTATAGTTACAGGATTATCAGGAGCAGGAAAAACACAAGCAACAAGAGCATTAGAAGATTTGGGGTATTTTTGTGTAGATAATCTTCCACCAAAGTTAATCTCAAAATTTGCAGAAATGTGTACGCAAAGTGGCGGCAATATTGAAAAAGTAGCATTGGTTATAGATATCAGAGGTGGAATTTTCTTTGATGATTTTTTGGAAACTCTGAATTATTTAAAACAAAATGAATTTAAATATGAAATTTTATTTTTAGAGGCAACTGATGAAGTTCTTATAAAAAGATTTAAAGAAACAAGAAGAAGTCATCCTTTATCACCAGATGGTAGGGTTTTAACTGGTATTACTCAAGAAAGAGAAAAACTAAGAGAAGTTAAAAATTTGGCAGATATTATGATTGATACATCTAAATATGAAATAAGACACCTTAGAGAAAAGATAAATCAAACTTACGGTGATAATATTTATCCCGAAAAGCAATTATCAATTACAGTATTGAGCTTTGGATTTAAATATGGAATACCTGTAGATTCTGATTTGGTTTTTGATGTTAGATTTATACCAAATCCATTCTATATTCCAGAATTAAAGCAGTATTCAGGAAACGATGAACAAGTTAAAGAATATGTATTAAAGCAAACAGAAACTGTTAATTTCATAGAAAAATTAATGGATATGTTAAAATATTTAATTCCTAATTACATTAAAGAAGGAAAAAGACAGTTAATAATATCTATAGGATGTACAGGGGGAAGACATCGCTCTGTTGCAATTGCAAATGAAGTTTATGAAAGATTAAATAAAGAAAACTATAACTCAAGAATAGAGCATAGAGATGTAGCAGAAGATCTTCATAAAGGGGAAAAGAAGCTATGAGGATACGAGATTGGCTTAAAGTAGGGATTAAAGTAAAACGATGGTTGGCATTTGGAATATTTGGAATATTATTAATAGCATTTGGTTTTACAGAATTAGTAATGCATAAAATGTATAATTTGTATTATCAAGTTTTTTATGTATTTCTAAATATTACAGGAATATTTGTATTATATATTTCAGTCACAGAAATGATGAAATCTATAATTGCACTAGTTAATAGAGGATATCTTAAAGTGTCTTTAGACAGTAGAAAAATTGAAAGCTTAATATATGAGAAAAGATTATTAGTTAAAGGTCCTAAAATAGTTGTAATTGGTGGAGGAACTGGTCTTTCAACAATGCTTAGAGGGTTAAAATACTATACATCTAATATTACTGCAATAGTAACAGTTGGGGATGATGGTGGTGGTTCTGGAGATTTAAGAGAAGACTTAGGAATGTTACCACCAGGAGATATAAGAAATTGCATTTTAGCACTTGCAGATACTGAACCTATACTAGAAGATTTACTTCAATATAGATTTAAAGATGGGAGATTGAAAAATCAGAGTTTTGGAAATTTATTTTTAGCAGCTATGACAGGAATATCAGATAATTTTGAAGAAGCAGTTCAAAAAATGAGTTCTGTACTTGCGGTAACAGGTAAAGTTATACCAGTTACATTAGATAATATGCAATTAGTAGCGAAGCTTCAAAATGGTAATATAGTGAAAGGCGAATCTCAAATTCCAGAAGAAGCTATTAAACAAAATTCTAGAATAGAGGAACTAAAAATAAATCCAGAAAATGCAATGGCATTAAAAGAAGCATTAGATGCATTAAAGGAAGCCGATGCTATAGTTATGGGTCCTGGAAGTTTATATACTAGTATAATATCGAATTTACTTGTTAAAGATATTGCAAAAGAAATCAGAAAAAGTAATGCTATTAAAATTTATATTTCAAATATAATGACTCAGCCTGGTGAAACTACAGGATTTAAAACATCAGATCACTTAAAGGTTTTGCTTAAATACGGTGGAAAAGATATTGTTGACTATGTAATTGCAAATACAGGTGAAATAACAGATGAGTTAAAAGAAAAATATGAACAAGATGGCGCAGAACTTGTTAAGTTAGATAGAGAAGATATAAATAGTTTAGGAGTAAAAATAGTCGGAGATAATTTAGTTAAAATTAAAAATGGATTTATAAAACACGATTCAGAGAAATTAGCAGAAGTATTAGCAGATACAATAATGGAAAAGAAACTTTTATATGATAAGAAGAAAATTATAGAATATATGTATTTATCGCAACGTATTAAGGAAAGAGTAAGAGAAGAAAAAGGAAAAGAAATAGATTAATTGTAAATTGAAATATGTATAGATAAGGAAGGAAACAAGATGTCATTTTCAGCAAAAGTTAAAGGAGAAATATGCAGGCATATAGATATTTCTAAGGCAGAAGCCTTGGCGGAAATATCAGCTATAATGAAGGTTAGTGGCACATTAGCTTTTAGTGGAAGTGGACTTAGCTTTAAAATGACCACGGAAAATCCAGCTAGTGCTAGATTGATTTTTACACTTTTAAAAGAACATTTTAACATTCATTCAAAATTAATGGTAAAAAAAAGTAATTCATTAAAAAAGAATAATATTTACATGGTAGTGATTACAGAAGAAATGGGTGTCAGAGGATTACTAAGCGATACTGGTATACTTAAAGAAATTGATGGGATAATGAGCTTAGACTACAGGATAGAAACGCACATTTTTAAAGAAGATGATATAAAAAAAGCATATATAAGAGGTGCGTTTATTGGTGGCGGAAGCATAAGTAACCCTGAAAAAACTTACCATCTAGAATTTGTAACCCACAGTGAGGACTATGCTAGAGACCTATCTAATCTTGTTAATACTTTTAGTTTAAATTCAAAAGTAATACAAAGGAAGAACAGTTTTATAGTATACATTAAAGAAGGCGAACAAATTGTAGATTTACTCAACGTAATTGGGGCTCATGCATCTTTGTTAGAAATTGAAAACATAAGAATAATGAAAGAAATGAGAAATAATGTAAACAGACTTGTTAATTGTGAAACTGCAAATCTTTCAAAAACAGTAAATGCAGCTGTAAGACAAGTTGAAAGCATAAAACTAATACAATCACAAATAGGTCTTCAAAGATTACCGGATAATTTACGAGAAATTGCAGAATTAAGATTGAATTATCCAGATGAGTCACTAAAGGAATTAGGAGAAATGTTAGAGCCCCCAGTTGGAAAGTCAGGAATAAACCATAGATTAAGAAAAATAGAAAAAATAGCAGAGGAATTGAGAACAGGCGAGTATTAAATCAATTAACAATTGAATGAGTGGGGGGATATCATGTTTACGCATATTGTACTTTTTAAAGCAAAGGAGTCAACAAAGGAAAATTTAGAATTCTTAGAAAAGACTTTTTTATCTATGAATGGAAATATAAAAGAATTAAAACAGCTAGAAGTAGGAGTAGATGTTATAAGAAGTGATAGAAGCTATGATGTAGCTATTATAACAAGATTTGATTGCAAGGAAGACTACTTAGCTTATGATGTGAATGAATTCCATGTGGAGAATGTTAAGAAGGTTATAGCACCGTATTTAGAAGGAAGTATAACAATAGATTTTTAGATCAATTGTCAATGTTCAATGCTCAATGATTGATAATTGAGCATTGATAATTGACAATTGATATTTAAAGGAAGGAGGAGTTACATTTGGAAGAAAAACAATTTTGTCATTTACATTTACATACAGAATACAGCTTGTTAGACGGTTCAGGTAAAATAAAAAAGCTCATGAAGAAAGCAAAAGAAATGGGAATGAAGAGCATAGCCATAACAGACCATGGAGTTTTATATGGACTTGTAGATTTTTATAAGGCTGCAAAGGAAAATGAAATAAAGCCAATTTTAGGTTGTGAAGTATATGCAGTACCAAAATCTATGCATATTAAACAACCAGATAAAGAAAATTCAACGTATCATTTGGTTTTATTAGTAAAAAACCAAGTTGGATATGAAAATTTAATGAAAATAGTATCGGCGGCATCAATTGAAGGATTTTATTATAAGCCAAGAGTTGATCATGATTATTTAAGAAAGCACAGTGAAGGATTAATTGCTTTAAGTGCTTGTTTAGGTGGAGAAGTACAATCTTATCACCTTAAAGATAATTATGAAAAAGCTAAAGAAACAGCTTTAATATATAAAGAAATCTTTAAGGGCGATTTTTATATTGAAGTACAAAATCATGGAATGGAAGAACAAAAAAAAGTAAATGAAGGAAATATAAAATTAGCTAAGGAAACAGGGATACCATTAGTAGCTACTAATGACGTCCATTATATAAATAAAGAAGATTCTAAATCTCATGATGTATTAATGTGTATACAAACAGCTAAAACAGTTGATGATCCTAATAGAAGAAGATATCCTTCGGATCAATTCTATCTAAAATCAGCAGAAGAAATGTGGGATATATTTTCATACATACCAGAAGCACTAGAAAATACTATTAAAATTGCAGAACAATGTAATTATGAATATAAATTTCATGAATCTAAGCTACCTAAATTTCCATTAGAAGAAGGGCAAGATCCTTATGAATATCTTAGAGATACTTGCTATAAGGGACTTATAGATCGATATGATGTATTTCAAGGATTAATTGGGGAGCCTTTAAATTATAAAGAGATAGATAAGATAAATGAATCTAGCGAAAAAGCAAAAGAGTACATAGATAGATTAGAATATGAGCTTGAAGTCATAAAACAAATGGGGTATGTTGATTACTTTTTAATTGTTTGGGATTTTATTAGATTTTCTTATGAAAGTGGAATACCAACAGGGCCAGGCAGAGGATCTGCAGCAGGTTCAATAGTAGCTTTTACTTTAGGAATTACTAAGATAGATCCTATCAAGTATAGTTTGATATTTGAGCGATTTTTAAATCCAGAGAGAGTATCTATGCCAGATATTGATAGCGACTTCTGTTATGAAAGAAGACAAGAAGTAATTGATTATGTTGTAGAGAAATATGGAGCAAGTAATGTTTCACAAATAATAACATTTGGTACTATGGCGCCTAGAGTATGTATACGAGATGTTGGAAGAGCTATGAACTACAGCTATTCAGAAGTTGATAGAATTGCTAAGATGATACCAACTATGTTGGGTATAACTATAGAAAAATCATTGGAATTAAATCCAGAGCTTAAATTAGCTTATGATAGTGATGAAAGAGTGAAAACTTTAATAGACGTTGCAAAAGATTTAGAGGGGCTACCAAGGCATTCCTCAACTCATGCAGCAGGTGTAGTTATTGCATCAAGACCACTAGTTGAATATGTTCCGCTGCAAAAAAATGATGAAATGATAGTAACTCAATTTGGTATGGGAACTTTAGAAGAGCTTGGATTACTTAAGATGGACTTCTTAGGTCTTAGAACTTTAACTGTTATGAATGATGCTATTAATATGGTTAAAGAAAATAGAAATATTGATATAGATCTTGATAAAATAGATTTTAGTGATAAAGAAGTTTATAAAATGATTGGTGAAGGGAATACAGCAGGAGTATTCCAATTAGAATCAGCTGGTATGACGTCTTTCATGAAGGAATTAAAACCTGATTCTATAGAAGATATAATTGCAGGAATTTCATTATATAGACCAGGTCCTATGGCTGAAATACCAAGATACATAGAGGGAAAACGGAGTCCAGAAAAAGTTACGTATTTAACTAAAGAATTAGAACCAATATTAAAAGTAACCTATGGATGTTTAGTGTATCAAGAACAAGTAATGCAAGCTGTTAGAGATTTGGCAGGGTACTCTATGGGGCGAAGTGATATGGTTAGAAGAGCCATGTCTAAGAAAAAGCATAAAGTCATGGAGGAAGAAAGAAAAAATTTCATTCATGGTATTGTCGAAAATGATGAGGTAGTAGTTCCAGGATGTATAAGAAATGGGATTACAGAGGATGCAGCAAATAAGATTTTTGATTCTATGATGGATTTTGCGTCTTATGCATTCAATAAATCCCATGCAGCAGCTTATGCAGTTGTAGGATACCAAACAGCATACATTATGAAATATTATCCTGTAGAAATGATTGCAGCCATGCTTAATTCAATTATGGGAATAAACGAAAAAGTTGCATATTACATTGGAATAGCAGAAGAATTAGGAATACAAGTATTGCCACCTAACATAAATGAGAGTCTTTCAAGATTTACAGTTAAAGGTGATAAAATTATATTTGGTTTAGCAGCTATTAAAAATGTAGGCGCTAATGTTGTAGATAGTATTGTAAAAATGCGAGAAGAAAAAGGTGAATTTGAATCTTTAGTAGATTTTATAAATAAAATGGAGCCATCAACAATAAATAAACGTGCCGTTGAATGTTTGATAAAAGCTGGAGCTTTAGATGAGTTTAAAGTTTTTAGATCAAAGATGTTAGCAGTTCATGAAAAAATGATTGAAAGTATATCAAGTGATAAGAAAAGAAATATTGATGGACAAATAAGTTTATTTGCAACTGAAGAATTAAAAAATCCAGAAGTAAAGTATCCGAATATAAAAGAATTTAATAAAAGAAATTTGTTAGCTATGGAAAAAGAAATGACAGGGCTTTATATTACAGGACATCCTTTAGATGACTATGCTCAAACTTTAAAAATGCAAACTTCCAATGAAATATCAAAAATATTTTTAGTTCAAGAAACTCTTGATGATACTTTAGAAAATGATATAGCTGAAATTGCTTTATATAATAGCAAAGATACTCTGCAAGATAATGATAGAGTAATTCTTGGAGGAATACTTGCAGTGGTTAATCAAAAAGTAACTAGAAATAATACAATAATGGCATTTTTAAAATTAGAAGATTTAACAGGAACTATTGAAGTAATAGTATTTCCTAAAACATTAGACAAAGTTAAAGAATTATGTGTAACGGATAGTCTAGTTATAATAAAGGGTAGATTAAGCTTGAAAGAAGATGAACCACCTAAGCTTATATGTGAAAGTATAGAGCCTTTAGAAAAAATAGATAATTCAAAAGTTTTTTTAAGAACAGACGATACAATAGAAGCAAAAGAACTTAGTAAAAGGCTTAAAGACTTATTAATAAAAGAATACCTTGGAGATACACCTATTTATATATTTGCAAGTAAAGAAAAACAAAAATTTAGAGTGCCGAGAGATAGATGGGTGTCACTTGAAAGTGATGTAATAAATTTGCTGAAAGAAAATTTAGGCGAAGAAAATGTAAAAATACAAGAATGAGCTTAGCAAGTAGCAGTTAACTGTACATTACTAATTGTTAATTGTTAGCAAGTTAACGCTTTAAAATTATCAAATGTGTAAATGAAAAATATTACAAAAATTAATATCGCAAAAATTATCTTAATTTATATTAATTCATCGATTATTGGGTATAATAGAGAAGATGAATTAAAGTTTAATATATAGTTATAAAGAAACATAGTACATTAAATGCAGCTAATATCTTGATTAAGAATGTATATGAACTTATAATTAGTAATATATGCGGAATAGCAAAATAAGTAGTATAATTACGAATAGATATATAATATGAAATTTTTAATAAAATTCTGATATTTATTTTAGAATAATATCAGAATTTGGTTAAATATGATTGATAATTTATAGAAATTTATGTACAATAATTGTTGATTAATAAATTATGGTTATATTATGTACACGGGGGACTATAAGTGTCCTGTGATATTTAAGGAGGCAATATATATTATGAAAAAGATAGCTGTGTTGACAAGTGGTGGAGATGCACCAGGAATGAACGCTGCAATAAGAGCAGTAGTAAGGACTGCAATCCATAACGGGATTGAAGTTATGGGAGTGCAAAGAGGATATAGTGGACTTATCAATGGAGAATTATTCAGCATGGATAGAAATTCTGTGTCAGATATAATTCAAAGAGGTGGAACAATATTAAGAACTGCTAGATGCCCTGAATTCAAAAATGAAGAAGTAAGAAAAAAAGCTGCGAAAATATTACAAGCCTATGGAGTGGAAGCTTTAATAGTTATTGGTGGAGACGGCTCATTTATGGGAGCAAAATTATTATCACAACTTGGAATTAAAACTATTGGTTTACCAGGAACAATTGATAATGACTTAGCTTATACTGATTTTACTTTAGGATTTGATACAGCATTAAATACTGTTGTAGATGCCATAAATAAAATTAGAGATACCTCAACATCTCATGAAAGAGTTTCAATTGTAGAAGTTATGGGAAGAGATTGTGGAGATTTATCTTTATATGCAGGTATCTGTGGTGGAGCAGAAGCAATCATAATTCCAGAATTAGAATTTAATAAAGATGAACTTTGCAGAACTATTTTAGAAGGTAAAAATAAAGGAAAAATGCATAACTTAATAATCCTAGCAGAAGGAATTGGTGGAGCATTTGAACTTGCAAAATATGTTGAAGAAGTAACAGGAATTGAAGCAAGAGCAACAATTTTAGGTCATATTCAAAGAGGTGGAAGCCCTTCTGCTACTGATAGAGTTTTAGCTTCAAGAATGGGAGCAAAAGCTATTGAAGTATTAATAGAAGGAAAGACTTCAAGAGTAATAGGAATTAAAGGTAACAAGATTATTGATCAAGATATAGATGAAGCTTTAGATATAGAAAGCGTTTTTGATCAAGATTTATATGATATTGCTCAAGTATTATCATAATAATAAAGGTTATAATAATAATATAATTTATTTATATAAAGTTTATAAATAAAGACACATTCGAAAAATAACAGAACAATATGCTTGTTATTTTATTTTATGTGCCTAATTAAAAAAATAGAGGAGTGTTAGTTTAATGAGAAAAACTAAAATGATTTGTACTATTGGCCCAGCAAGTGAGGATATGGAAATACTAGAAAAAGTAATGTTAGCAGGAATGAATGCTTCAAGACATAATTTTTCACATGGAGATCATGAAGAACATGGTGGAAGAATTGTAAAGGTTAAAGAATTATCAAAGAAACTTAATAGAGAAATTGCAATAATTCTTGATACTAAAGGACCAGAAATCAGAACAGGAAAGTTCGAACCAAAGAAACTTGAATTAATTAAAGGTACAGAATTTACTGTATATGCAGGAGATATGGAAGTAGTTGGAGATGCTACTAAATGTGCTGTTACATATGAAGGATTAGCTAATGATGTTAAACCAGGAAATACTATTTTAATAGATGATGGTTTAGTTGGATTAACTGTTAAATCTATTGAAGGAAACGCTATAAAGTGTGAAGTTCAAAATACTGGATTCGTTGGAACTCATAAGGGAGTTAACGTACCAGGAGTATCTATTAAATTACCAGCTCTTACTGAAAAAGATAAATCTGATTTAATCTTTGGTTGTGAAGTTGGAGTTACTATGATCGCAGCTTCATTTATAAGAAAAGCATCTGACGTAAAAACTATTAGAGATATACTTGATGCAAATGGTGGAGAAAGAATATTAATTTGTTCTAAAATCGAAAACCAAGAAGGTGTTGATAACATCGATTCTATCTTAGAAGTTTCAGATCTTTTAATGGTAGCAAGAGGAGACTTAGGAGTTGAAATTCCAATAGAACAAGTTCCTGCAGTTCAAAAGATGATGATTCAAAAATGTAATGCTGCTGGAAAGCCAGTTGTAACTGCAACTCAAATGTTAGATTCAATGATGAGAAACCCAAGACCTACAAGAGCTGAAGTTTCAGACGTAGCTAATGCTATCTTAGATGGTACTGATGCAATCATGTTATCAGGAGAAAGTGCTAACGGAGATTATCCAGTAGAAGCTGTTGCTACAATGGCTAAAATTGCAGAAGAAACTGAAAAACAATTAACTTATACAGTTGCTGTTTCGAATGCTAAAACTCATACACCAGCTATATCAGGAGTAATTTCAAGAGCAGCATGTAATGCAGCTAGTGAATTACAAGCAGATGCTATTATATCATCAACTCAAACTGGAGCTACTGCAAGAAGAATTTCTCAATGTAGACCAGAATGTCCAATTATAGCTGTTACTTCTGATTCAGTAGTTGCTAAACAATTAGCATTCTCATGGGGTGTATATCCAATAGTTGCTGATAAGATGGTATCAACTGATGAAATGTTAGAAAAATCAGTTGAAACTGCTAAAGTATATGAATATGTTAAATCAGGAGATACAGTTGTATTAGCAGCTGGAGTACCTGTTAATGAAATTGGAGCAACAAACCTATTAAAAGTTAGCGTTGTAAAATAAGATTTAAAACATAATACATATAGAGACTTTGGTAATTATTTTACTGAAGTCTCTTTTTTATAGTTAAGTATATTCGAAAATTATATGATTTGAAATTTTGAATGATAGTTAGAAAAATTAATAATATTCAGTGTCTAATATGAGTAAGCGAGCATTAAAATTGATAATTAAAGATTCTAGATTAAGCTGGGTTTATATATTTTATTGTAAAAGAATAAAAAAGTTAACAAAAAATTAACATTTATATAGGTAATATTTAATATATAATGTATATTATTGATTTGAAAAAGAAATAATTATATAATGACTATGGAATTAAATGGCAACTGATTCTGTATTAGCACCGAAAGGTGCTCTTTTTTTGAATAGGACTAAGGGAGATTAAAAAAATAACAAGTTAGTATGCTAGTATATATTGATTCACGCAAAATATACATCGTATCGTTGACTTGCTATTTTAATTCATATCCCTAAATTTTAACGAAGGACGTGTGTGCGTGTTAGAAAATAATAAAGAATATATTGTGAAGATTGAATCCTTAGGTTATGAAGGTGAAGGTGTTGCTAAAATAGATAGATATCCAATATTTATACCAGGAGCATTGAAGGGTGAAACAGTAAAAACAGAGATAATTAAGGCTAAGAAAAAGTATGCTTATGGTAAGCTTATAGAAATAATAGAAAAATCAAATGAAAGAAAAGAACCTGAATGTGATAATTATAAAAAGTGCGGTGGCTGCACGTTGATGCATTTAAGTTATGAAGGACAACTAGATTTTAAGTTTGATAGAGTAAAAGATTGTGTAAAGAAAATTGCAGGGTTAGATGAAAAAATCGTAAAATATCCACTGGGAATGGATACAGGATATAGATATAGAAATAAAGTTATATATTCTGTTGGATTAGTAGAAGATAAACTTGCAATAGGCTTTTTTAGTGAAAAAACTCATGAAATAATTAATATGGACACTTGCCTACTTCAAGATGAGGAAGCTGATAAAATTGTAAGAGTTATAAGAGATTGGATGGAAAAGTATTCAATAATACCAGCTAAACAAGATGGGTTGTTTTATGAGCAAGGGTTAATTAGAAACATAATGATCAGAAAAGGATTTAAGACTAAAGAAGTTATGGTTGTATTAGTTACCAATGATAAAGAAATCCCTCATAAAGAGGAATTAATAAATCAATTTACTAAAGAAGTTATTAATTTAAAAAGTGTAATTCAAAATATAAATTCGAAAGATACTAATTTAGTTCTTGGAGATAAATGTGTTACTTTATGGGGATCAGATTATATATGTGATTACATAGGTCAATATAAGTTTAATATGTCTCCATTATCCTTTTTTCAAGTAAACCCAATGCAAACAGAAGTCCTTTATAATAAGGTATTAGAATATGCTAATTTAAGTGGAAATGAGATTGTATTTGATGCTTATTCTGGTACAGGTACAATAACATTATTTTTATCTCAAAATGCTAAAAGAGTTTATGGCGTAGAAATTATAGAGCAAGCGATTGAAAATGCAAAAGTTAATGCTGAGCAAAATAAAATAACTAATTCTGAATTTTATGTAGGTAAATCAGAAGAGGTAATTCCTCAATTAATAGAAGATGGAATTAAGCCAGATGTAATAGTTGTAGATCCACCAAGAAAAGGCTGTGATATTAAATTACTAGATGCAATAGGAGAAGCGAAGCCAGAAAGAGTAGTATATGTATCTTGTGATCCTAGTACTTTAGCGAGGGATTTAAAGCATTTGAATGGGTTAGGATATGAGACGCTAGAAGTACAACCTGTTGATATGTTTCCTATGACAAAACATGTGGAGAATGTTGTAAAATTGGTAAAGAAAAATTAAAGAAAAATTAAAAGGATTAGGCTGAAAAAATATTTCGGTTTAATCCTTTTATTTTTTTAATATCATTTTTCAAGAAATACTTAATTAATCCCAAAACTAAAAGTTATAACATTAAACATTAAAAGATATAGACAAAAGTTGCATTTGTATGATAATCTAGAATTATAAAGTTGTTAATAATTAAAGGTAATTTTGATATTAAATTAATATGAAATTTAATCAAGAAGATAATAAAAAATATTGTTAGGAGGATGGAAATGTATTTTAAAGAAAAACATGGTTTCCAAAAAGATTTTCTATGGGGAAGCGCATCTGCGGCCTATCAAGTAGAAGGTGCTGCTGAAGAGGAAGGAAAAGGAAGAAGTAATTGGGATGAATTTGTAAGGATTCCTGGGAAAACATTTAAATCTACAACAGGTGATGTAGCAGTTGATCATTATCATCGTTTTAAAGAAGATATTGCTTTAATGGCAGAAATGGGGTTAAAGACTTATAGATTTTCAATTTCTTGGCCAAGAATTTATCCAAATGGAAAAGGTGAAGTTAATGAGAAGGGATTACAATTCTACGATGATGTAATTGATGAATGTTTAAAATATGGAATTGAACCAATGGTTACAATCTATCATTGGGATTTACCACAAGCGCTGCAAGAAGAATATAATGGGTGGGAAAGTAGAAATATAATTGATGATTATGAAAATTATGCAATAACTTTATTTGAACGTTATAAAGATAAAGTTAAGTACTGGATAACTCTAAATGAACAAAATATATTTACAGCCCATGGATGGATGATGGCAACACACCCACCAGGTAAGAAGAATGATTCAAAGATGTTCTATCAAGTGAATCATCATGCAAACATAGCTCATGCTAAGGCAGTACTTGCATTTAGAAAAATAGTTCCAAATGGTAAGATAGGTGCAAGTTTTGCATTCGGACCATCTTATCCAATTGATTGTTCTCCAATAAACAATATGGCAAAGGCAGATTATGATGATTTACAATCATTCTGGTGGATGGATGTTTACGCATATGGACGTTATCCAAAAGCAGCATTTAAATATTTAGAATCACAAGGCGTTGCACCAAAGTTTGAAGATGGGGATGCAGAACTTATGAAGGCAGCAGCTCAAGTTGACTTTATGGGAGTAAATTACTATCAAACAGCAGTTGTTGAATACAATCCAATAGATGGGGTTGGAATGGCTGAAATGAATACTACAGGTAAAAAAGGTACAGCACAAGTTAGTGGAACACCAGGATTATACAAAAACCCACCAAATCCATATTTAAAAACTACAGATTGGGATTGGACTATAGATCCTATGGGTATAAGAATGTGCTGTAGAATTATCACAAGTAGATATGACTTACCAATAGTTATTTCTGAAAATGGGTTAGGAGCATTTGATAAGAAGACTGAAGATAATAAGATTCATGATGATTATCGCACTGCATACCTAAAGGCACATATAGAAGAATTAAAGGAAGCTGTTAATGAAGGCTGTGAAGTACTTGCATACTGTACATGGTCAATAACAGACCTATTAAGCTGGTTAAATGGATATCAAAAGCGTTATGGTTTCATTTATGTAGATCGTGAAGAAGAAGAAGGAGCATCAATGAATCGTTATAAGAAAGATAGCTTCTATTGGTATCAAAATGTAATAAAGACTAATGGTGAAGAACTATAGTTTCAAGATAAATTAAAGGGGTCATTGATATTTTTATCAATGCCCTCTTTAAATTTTCTAATGTATAAAAGTTGTAAAACCTCTTGAGTATGTAGTAGAATGTTTTTTATTATAAATAAATTGAATATTTAAATTAGTTATGAGCAAAATAAACTTGTAATAAAAAAATATTAAGGAGGAATTTTTATGCCAACAGGAAACAAACTTGAAACAGCACTAGCTAGTGCTAAAGGATTAGCTTCTGATATGAAGACATTTTCTTTAGACACAGATAATCAAGAGGCAAAACAAATGTTTAATCAACTTTCAAACACAATGGACAATGTAGCACAAACGATTCAATCAAGATTTGACTTTGTAAAGCAAGAAGAACCTCAATATAATAAATAATTAATATACTCCTATATCTGGATGAGTTTATACTTTACAGATATGGGAGTATATTAATATGTAATATAATTTTAAGATTTTTTGGAATTATTAAATTGTGTATTAATTTCATAAATAAACTTTAAATTTAATTTGATAACTCCTTCCAATGATCGTATGCTTCGTTTAATTCAGCAAATGAACTTGATTTATCCTTTGCCATAATTGTACCTCGAATACGAGCTATATTTGTACTAAATGAATTTATTTCATCTCTTTCTGAACTAAATTGAATTCTTTTAACTATTTTTTCCCAAGTGTTTGATAAATTTTCTGTTTTAATATTGGCCTCTTCCCAATTTTCTGAATCTATGTCCTGAATGATTAACTGTATTGACTCAGGGATATTATCATCTTTTCCTAGAGGATGTTTTAAAATATTACCACTAAACATAATTAATACAAATAAAATTAAAGTTACTATTGGAATGATAATAACTAAAAATTTTCTCATCATATTTCACCCACTTTTAATTAATTATATATATTGCAAAAATAATTTTTCATTTTAAATTTAAGAGATTCTGTAATTGTAATTATTAATTGTTAATACGGTCCTTTAAAATCACCGATATCAGTTATTTTTATAATATGATCATCATATTTATCCACATATAAAGAGCCGGAAGGGGTCAATGTTGCAAGAAATACTTCTGAAATATTCTTAATTTCATGCATTTTTAGCTGATCCATAATCCAGCTTTCAGTTTTATTAAGTTGTTTCAAATTTTGATCTATAAGGATTCCATCGTAAATAAGTTCTGTACTTATACCCGTTGGTGCTTTAAGAATACTCATATCCTTAGGTGTTAAAGGCTCATATTCTGGCTTTTTAAGTACGGATAATTGACCATTTGGTTCAATTATTGCAAAATCCACTTGTGACAAGTCAAACACATCTTTATTTCTTAATAATGCCATAATATCAGATACTTTGTACTTCATTTTCCGCAATGCATTTTCCATTATTTTGCCATTCATAATAACAATTGTAGGCTCTCCATCTATGTATTTTGAAGCATATCTCCATTTTAAAGTGATATATTCCATTATATATCCGAGCATAGCCCAAGTTAAAAGGCCTACAAAGTGAGGCCAAGCTCTACTGGATAAGTCCGTAGTAAGACTTGCAGCAATAGATCCAATTGTTATTCCAAGCACATAATCGAAAAAACTTAATTGACTAATTTGTTGCTTGCCTAATATCTTTGCAAAAATAAGTAAAGAAAAGAATCCAATAATAGAGCGCACAAAAACTACTAATCCTTCATTCAATTTTTTATACCTCCTCATCTTAAATATCCATAATATATAGTTATTATTTAACTTAAATCAAATTTTATACTATATATAATTTACGACAGATGGAGTATTTAATTTTAAACAAAGAAGAATAAGATAATATAAACATTAATAATAATTTTTATTAAAGAAAATAAATAATTAGATGAAGGTATATATAATTCAATTTAAGCTAGGCGAATAGGACTTTGAAACAATATAACTAATTATATTATTGTGAAAATACATATTAAAATATGGTTTTCGATTAACAAATATTATGGTATTATATTTTTAGAAGAAATTTGAAGAATATGAGGGAAATTTTGAATTATTACTATTATATTAGGTGAAATAAGTAAAATGCTAAATAAAAGAATTAGCATTTGTATTGATTAATGCACACATATTAAAAGGAGGACAAACATGGATATATTTTTGATTATAGGTATTATTGGAGCTCTTATAGTTGTAGTTGTAGCAATGCTTTTAAAAGGTGCGAGTATGGCTATACTAATAAGCGGTGAAGCAATAATGGTAATTCTTGTTGGTACTGTAATTGGTTTAATGAATTCTTTTCCAAAAGGGGAGTTTATTAAACTTCCTAAAATTTTTGGGGTTCTTTTTAGTGATAAAAATAAACAAGATCCTAGTGAAACCATTACACAGCTTGTAGAAATGGCTCAAACAACTAGAAGAGATGGTTTATTATCTCTTGAAAGTACTATACAAGGACTAGAAAGCAAGTTTTTAAAAAAAGGATTAGAGATGGTGGTGGATGGTTTAGAGCCAGAACTTATAAAAGAAGTATTAGAAATAGAAATTGAGAGTATGGAAGACAGACATCGTCTTGGTATTACAGCATTTTCAACAGCAGGGGGTACAGCTCCAACGCTTGGAGTTTTAGGAGCTGTTATTGGACTAATTGGTGCTCTTGGAAATCTTAATGATATTGCAAAACTTGGAGAAAGTATAAGTTCAGCCTTTGTTGCAACTGTTTATGGTATTTTTACTGGATATTTAATTTGGCATCCGTTTTCAAACAGATTAAAAAGAAAATCTTTAGATGAAGTAAAGAGTATGAATATTATGCTCGAAGGAATCTTAGCTATTCAAGCAGGAAATAATCCAAAGAGTATCGAAAGAAAGCTAGTAGGGATGATAGAACCAAGCAAAAGAGCAAAATTTGAAGAAAACAATAAAGAAAACTAATTTAAAGGAGAATAATGATGAGAAAGAAAAAAGAACATCATGAAGAGCATGTTGATGAAGCATGGCTTCTTCCATATTCAGATATGTTAACACTCCTATTAGCACTATTTATTGTTATGTTTGCTATGGGTCAAACAGATAAAGTAAAATTTAAGGCAATGAGCGAACAATTTAATATTATTTTTGCAGGCGGTAGTGGCGTAATGCAAAACGATGGTACTTCAGTTATCCCTATGGAGGCTCCACCAGGACAAGCCGAGTATGACAAGATGACTGAAGTAAAAAAAATGTTAGAAGAAGAAATTACAAAAGAGGGTTATTCTGATAAGGTTAAAGTTGATCTTAACAATGATGGACTACAAATTTCCATACAAGATACTGTTTTATTTAATACAGGTGAGGCAGAGGTACTAAATAATTTATCACCATTACTTTTAGAAATTTCAAAGATGATTCAAGGCTTAGATAATCAAATAAAAGTTGTAGGGTATACAGACAATGTACCTATTAAAAATGAAAAATTTCGATCTAACTGGGATTTGAGTGCAATGAGAGCTATAAATGTAATGAATTTTATGGTTAATTCAGGAACAATTAGTGCAGATAAAGTATCTATTCAAGCTTATGGTGAATATATGCCTAAATATGACAATACAACAGAGGCAGGTAGAGCTAAAAATAGAAGAGTAGAAATTATTGTAGCTCGAAAGTATCCAGTGGCTACAGAAGAAAAATCAAATTGATAAGAAAAATTAGAAATTATCTAATTAAATAGAGATTTAAGGATAATAAAAAGCATTCAATTTAAGTGAACAATGTCCTGTTGATTATGCAGGGTATAGTTTAAGCTGATTGAGTGCTTTTTCATAATATTATTTTTCATTTTCAACGGAAAAGATAATTATAGGCAAGATATTAGAATATTTCACATAATTAAATGATATTTTTAACCATATAATAACTTATTAATAATATATATATTTATAATAATACATATATAAGAAATTATAATATGAAATACGTTGTTATGTTAAAATTGGTATACTAATTTTAGATATCTTTGAAAAGTTATTTTAAGACGCTTAATTTAGCATAATGAAAAGATATATATATAGAATTAAATGGAGGGGAATAATGGAATTCATAACTGCAAAAACAATTATATCAGGATATGCTGAGCATAATGATTGGTTTGGGAAGAATTATAATATGAATATCTACAAGGGATGTTGTCATGGGTGTATTTATTGTGACAGCCGTAGTGATTGTTATAGAATAGATAACTTTGATGTAGTAAGAGCTAAAAAAGATACTATTTCTTTAATTAATAAGGAACTTAAATCAAAGAAAAGAACAGGTGTAATCGGAACTGGTGCTATGAGCGACCCTTATAATCCTTTTGAAAAGGAATATTCTTTAACAAGAAGTGCATTAGAACTCATTAATATTCATGGATTTGGAGTTTCTATTGCAACTAAAAGTAGCTTGGTCACAAGAGACATTGATATTTTGAAAAAGATAAAAATTCATTCTCCAGTGATTATTAAGATAACTATAACAACTTGCGATGATGAACTTTGTAAAAAGATAGAGCCTAATGTAATAACAGCTTCAAAAAGGTTTTCTGCTATAAAAGAACTTTCTGATAATGGGATTTTTGCAGGAATATTGCTTATGCCAGTTCTTCCATTTTTAGAAGATAATGAAGAAAATATAAGTAGTATAGTTAATCATGCCCATGAAAATGGAGCTAAGTTTATATACCCAGCCTTTGGAGTAACATTGAGGCAAAATCAAAGAGAATGGTATTATAAAAAACTTGATGAGACTTTTCCGGGAATTAAACAAAAGTATATACAACAGTTTAAAAATGACTATGAATGTAGATCTCCAAAAGCAAAGGAATTGTGGCAGTTGTTTCAAAAAGAATGTAATAGATTTGGGATATTATACAAAATGGAAGATATTATTGCTGCTTATAAGAAGGGGTACGAGGACAATCAAATTTCCATGTTTTAATTTAAAAAATTAATGAAAGTATATTAGACTTTTTATGAAATAGATTATTTTTGTAACTTTATTAAGGAGGAAGAAAAATGATTATAGGAATTGCTCAAATGAATATAACTTGGGAAAATAGCAATGAAAATATGAAAAAAGTTGAGAATTTTGTTAAAAAAGCCTCAGAAGACAAAGTAGAGTTGATTTTATTCCCTGAGATGGCATTAACAGGTTTTACAATGGCGATAAATAATCTTTCATTAACAGAAGATGAAATAATAAATTGGATTAAGAAGGTAGCTATAGAGAATAAAATGAACATAGGCCTGGGATTTGCAATAAAAGTTGATGAAAAAGGCAAGAATAAATATGTTATTGCATCTAAAGAAGGAAGAATTTTAGTTAAATATACTAAAATACACCCATTTTCTTATGGTGGAGAAAATGTTAAATATTGTAGTGGAGATGAAATATGTATTTGCCGAATAAATCAATTCAATATAACTCCATTTATTTGCTATGACTTAAGATTTCCAGAGATATTTCAGATAGCTTCTAAAGAAGCAGAGATAATAATTGTTGCAGCAAGCTGGCCTGAATCCAGAGAAGATCATTGGATAATATTATTAAAAGCAAGAGCCATAGAAAATCAATGTTATGTCATAGGCATAAATAGAGTAGGCTTAGGTAATGGCTTGCAGTATAATGGAGGATCAATTTTTGTAAGCCCCAGTGGAAAAATTCTAAATGAGATAAATTCTGAAGAAACAATAATTATAAGAGATTTAGAAATAAAAAAAGTCTTAGAAGTTAAAGAAAAATTTAATATAAAGAAAGATAGAAGAGAAGAATTATATAAAATTATTGATATGATATAATAATATTAAACTTTGTATGGACATAGTGCTCATTGAGGGTAGAGGTTCAGCTAAGATTTAGATCACCCCCACCTGAATCAAGTTTAGCTTGATAATTAATAAATGGAATGGTAGGTAAAGAGATGGTAAATGATTTTCAACAAGAAATTGAGAATAGAAAATTAAGAATGAAAAATGATATGAAGAAAACTGGCGGAAATTGTGCAAGAATGCTTCTTATATTAGCGATATTAGTATATATAATAGGATTTGCAATTATATTAATCATTAAAATTAGGGGGAGAGTTTTAGGCATAGATACAACAACTAATCATGAAATAAATACTATTTTAGGGATTTCTAAAGATAAGTATAATTTTTTGGTAGGATACCTTCCCTGTATAATTGGAGATATTATAGCAATTATAATAGCAATGAAGACTACAAATATAAAATTTAAAGAAGATATATTTAACAGAAATAAATCACCTAAAATATTTATATTATTAGGAACAATTTCTTGTATAGGAATAGGAATGATTTCAAGTATAATCTATTTAACATATTCAACAATTATTAAGCATTACGGTATAATTATTCCAGAGCCAGATTTTAGTTTTCCTGCACAAAGTAAATATTTAATATTATTTTTAATATATGCATGTTTACTAGGGCCTATATTGGAAGAAATAATATTTAGAGGTTTTATACTTAAGAGTATGCAGAAATATGGAAACTTAACAGCAATTATCGTCTCTTCTATTTTATTTTCTATGTTTCATTTAAACTTGGTTCAATTTGTTAATCCTGTATTAATGGGAATTGTTTTGGCATTTATTACGATTAAGTCCAAGTCTATTGTGCCATCAATAATAGCGCATATATTTAATAACACAATAACTTTTATAATGGCAAGAATGTCCTTGGTTGACATACCATCACTACAATCAATATCCATAGCTATATATGCTTTTGCTGGAATTTTAGCACTTACAGCATTTATTGTTAAGTATTGGAAAGACTTCATTCAAACAATAAAAGAGGATAATAGAATGCTAAAAACTTATGAAAAAGTTAGGTATTCTTTTAGTGGAATATGGGGATTGTCATATATAACATTTTATGTGATATTCGTAGTTGGAATTATGATAGTAACAAATGTAATAAAGAAGTAATGTATTTTAATGGCTTTAATAAATCATTATAGTGAAATAGTTATATGCATTGACACCGTAAGTAGAGATGCTATAATTTAAGCATCAATTAAAGGGGGATTAATATGATGAATAAGATATTATTATCAATAATAGAGAATTTAAATGATGAACTTATAGGTGTATATCGTAAATTACATGAAAATCCTGAATTATCTAATGAAGAATTTGAAACAACAAAGTTGATAAAAAAGTTATTAAAAAAAGCAGATATAGAAGTTCTTGAGTTACCGCTAGAAACAGGGCTTGTAGCTCAAATAAAAGGAAATCCTAATGGACCAGTTATTGCTATTAGATGTGATATAGATGCATTACCGATTCAAGAAGAGACAAGTTTACCTTATAAGTCTAAAATTAATGGTAAGATGCATGCATGTGGACATGATTTTCATACAGCAGCAATTTTGGGAGCTGCTTATTTAGTTAAACGGCATCAAGCATCTTTAATAGGTACAGTAAAATTTATTTTTCAACCAGGAGAAGAGAGTGCAGATGGGGCTAAGAAAATTTTAGAAACAGGTGTTTTAGATGATGTAGAGGCAATCTTTGGAGTACATAATGTTTCTGATGCAGAAGTCGGCATTATGGGCATGAAACCCGGAGCGATGACTGCAGCAGTTGATAGATTTGAAATTAAAATCACAGGTGTTGGAAGTCATGCAGCTAAACCCGAAAGAGGAATAGATCCAATCATAATTGCAAGCAACATAGTTACTTCTCTTCAGACAATTGTTAGTCGTAACATAGGTGCAACAGAAAAAGCACTTTTAAGTGTAACACATATAGAGGGCGGAAATACGTGGAATGTAATACCAGAATCTGCATATCTTGAAGGAACCGTTAGAACATTAAATGAAGATATACGTGAGTTAATCTCTAAAAGAATGAAGGAAATAATTACTGGAATAGCACAATCTTTTGGGGGAAGTGCAGAACTTATTTGGCATTCAGGATCGCCGGCAACTAACAATACGGTAGAATGGGTTGACTTTGCAACTAAACTTGGGAAAAGGGCAGGCTATAATGTTAAGCAGATTTCTATGGGATTAGAAGGAGAGGACTTTGCATACTATCAAAAGAAGATACCAGGTGCATTTATCATTATAGGAACAGGATTATCTTATGCACATCATCATCCTGCGTATCAAGTAGATGAAAAAGCAATTTTAAATTGCTCAAAATACTTTGCTCATTTAGCAGAAGGTGGATTAAAAGAAATATTAGATAAAAATTACACCCCTTTAAAAAAAAGCGCGAAGCGCAATTAAGAACTTTTGACTGTTAGAAAATATCCACCTCTAAAAAAAGCGCGAAGCGCAACCAAGAACTTTTGACTATTAAATTATTGAGTTTCTCATTGTAGCTATCAGTTGCAACTTACAATTATTCTATGTCAATTGAAAAGAGGTAAGTAGAGAATGAATACTAAGGTGATTATATCAATTTTTATTGTATTAGGTCTATACATTAGCCTTTGTTATTATATTGGCTTAAAAGGAAAAAGAATATTTTTACATGGACGCGTAAAATTTAAATATACAAGGTATTGGTTAATATATTGGTTGATATATTGGACTGTTGCCTTAGCTTTTATTTTAAGTAATATATTTAGAGGCATATTAACTACAGATAATTGGATAACATCTATAGTTACATTGATTGGGGCAACTTACCTTGGAATTTTTATTTATTCAATAATGATATTTTTTGTGGTAGATATTATAAAGTTTATTTTAAAGAAAATTATTATTGGTCAACCAATTAGACAAAACCTAAAAAATATATATTGCAATGGGATTTCGGTATTTATAATAGTATTTATTGTAGTTGGTTTAGGGATTTGGAATGCTCAAAGTCACGTTGTAACTAATTATGAAGTAAATATTAATAAATATGCAGGAAAAATCACTTCATTAAATGTTGTTATGATTTCTGATGTTCATATGGGAATAACAATAAAAGAAAATGGTATTAATAAAATGGTAAATTCAATAAATGAATTAAATCCAGATATAGTTCTATTTTGTGGGGATATATTTGATGAGAATACAACTACAAATTTAAAAGAATATTCTAGAGAAACATTTAAGAATATAAAATCCAAATATGGAGTATATGATATTACAGGAAACCATGAATATAGTGCTGGTGATTTATCACAAACTATTTCATACTTTGAAGATGCAAATATCAAGTTTTTGCAAGATGAGTCAATAAAAATAGCAGATAGTTTTTATGTAGTCGGAAGGAATGATCCAGCAAACAGAAGAGTAACAGGACAAGAAATAAAACCGTTAAGTGATATTTTGAAAGATGTTGATAAATCACTTCCAATTATAGTTTTAAACCATAGGCCAGAAAACTTAGAGGAAGCAGAAGTAGAAAATGTGGATTTACAACTTTCAGGACATACTCATAAGGGACAGATATTTCCAGGTAATCTTGTTACAAACTATTTAAATGAAAAAGATTATGGGCATTTAATAAAAGATAAATTCAATTTAATTGTAAGTTCAGGATATGGGACATGGGGACCACCAATGAGAATTGGAAGTGAAAACGAAATAGTAAATATTAAGATTAACTTTAAAATATAGGGTTTCCCAATGATAATTAAAATTATTATTGAGAAACCCTATATTACAATCTTTTGTAGTTTAACCAGCATAATTTATATGGTAATATATACATAATATATATGTTGGTAATTTGTGTTAAATATTTAGATGTGTATCTACAAGGTTTAAATTTTAATGTTATAATTATTTTATGTAAACTTAAAGAGGAGAAAGTATGATATGGAGTACAAACTGTTCAAATTATTAGTGGATGATATTCTACAACCTATATGGATAAAAGATCTTGATTTGAGATTTATATACGTGAATAAAGAATATCAAAATATATATAAAAGTACAAATAAGGATTTTATTGGGCTAAAAGACGAAGAAATTTTTAATGGAGCAGTAAATAATGAATTGTGTGGATATTATAATTTAGTTATAAATTCACTGAAGCCCGTAACAGAAGAAATATGTTTAGATGGGAAGTATAGAAAAGTTAATATAATTCCATTAATTGATGAAAATGAACAAATAACTGCTATAGCTGGTATATACACAAATTTAGATATTATAAATGAAAAGGATAAGATTATAGAAGAAAAAGAAAATGTATTGAAGGTGGTAATGGAAACATTACCAGGCATGGTTTTTTATAAAGATAAAGATGGAAAATATGTTTATACAAATAAGGAATTCGATAAGTTTTATAATGGAAAAGGGATAGATAAATTTGTAGGAAAAACAAATTTTGATATACATCCTTCGGAAGAATTGGCAATTAAATATACAAAAGAAGACAATGAAGTAATACAAACAAAGCATAAAAACTGAAACAATACTTCAGTCAGATGATGGAAAAGATATATATACTGCAGCTATAAAAGTACCTGTAATAAATAAAAATGATGAAATTGTTGGTGTAGTTGGACTAATTTTGGATGTTACTGAAAAGAAAGAAGCCGAAGAAGAGTTAAGACGTGCAAGTTTTACAGATATTTTAACTGGCTTATATAATAGAACTCATTTTGAAGAAAAGGCAAAGGCACTTTTAGCAAAAGAATATCTTCCAGTAGGAGTGATAATGGGAGATGCAAATGGTTTAAAATTAGTAAATGATACCTTAGGGCACAGTGAAGGTGATGAGTTGCTAAAACTTATAGCGCAGGTGCTTAGAGATGTCTGCGATGGCAGACAATTAATATTTAGAATAGGTGGAGATGAATTCGTAATTTTAGTTCCTAATAGTACTGATTATGAGTGTGAAAATATTATTAAAAAAATATTTAAACAGTGTAAGCTTTATAAGCATAATTTAATTGATATAAGTATATCTTTAGGTGCATCTATAACTGATAATATAAATAAAAGTATATATGAAGCTTTAAAGGAAGCAGAGGATAAGGTGTATAGGCAAAAGTTATTACAAAAAAGTAGTTTTAACAGTTCAGTGATGTATTCGTTACAAACAGGACTTCAAGCTAAAAGTTTAGAAACAGAAGAGCATACAGATAGAGTTTTAAAACATTCTTTGATTATTGGGGAAGGATTATCACTTCCAATCTCTATAATGGATGAACTTACAATAGTTGCAAAACTTCATGATATAGGGAAAATAGGTATAAATGAAGAAATACTACTTAAGTCAGGAAAACTAACAGATGATGAATTTGAAATAGTTAAAACTCACACAGAAAAGGGATACAGAATTATTAAAGCTTCTAATCAATTAGATAATATTGCTAAAGGTGTATTGACACATCATGAGAGATGGGATGGAGATGGATATCCTCTTCAATTAAAGGGAGAAAGTATACCATTAATATCTAGAATTGTTAGTATTGCAGATGCCTATGATTCTATGACTAGTAATAATATTTATAAAAAGACTTTGGGTAAAGAAGATGCTATTAAAGAATTACAAAGATGTGCAGGAAAGCAATTTGATCCTAATATAGTTAAAATATTCGTAGAATATCTAACACAAGCTAATTAGGGATTAAATACAATGAGAAATTGAATAAGGTTAGTAAGCGCAATCGAATAAGGTGTTAAATTAATTAAAAGTAATTAATTTGATGCCTTTTAATTTAGTAGAAATTTTTCTGTAAAGTAGATATATTATAAATATAAATGAAATTTTAAATTTAGAAAGGGGGATAACATGGAGAGTGTTCAAAGTAAGTTAACAAAAATTTTTTTACGAATTTTTAAAATAAATAAAATATGGAAATTAACTGGAAACGAATTAAGAGATAGTATAGAGAAAAGACAATTATCAGAAAGTCATAAACCACCTAAAATAATCAAAAATAAATTTAATATTATCAAAAACGAGATAAATGGATATTGCTATTATGTAATGAAACCACTAAGAAATGTAGGGCAAAAACATATTATTTTTTTTCATGGAGGAGGATATGTATATGAAATTAATAGCATGCATTGGGAATTTTTAAAAAAACTGTCAGATGCTTTGAGCTGTACAATAACTATTCCTATTTATCCTTTAGCGCCGAAACATAAACATCAAGAAGTTTTTGAGATGATTCTTCCAATATATAAGAAAATTATTTCTGATGTAAAACCTAAAGATATAGTAATTATGGGAGATTCAGCAGGTGGGGGAATGAGTCTTGCGTTAGCAGAGCTTTTAAAAGAAAAGAATTTGCAGCAGCCTGGGAATATAATTCTAATATCACCAGCTTTAGATATGTCATTAAGTAATCCTAAAATACATGAAGTAGAGAAACTTGATCCAATGTTAGCAGTACCTTCATTAATTGATATTGGTAAGTGGTATGGAGGAGAAAAAGGTTCAAAACACTACTTGATTAGTCCCATTTATGGTAACCTTGAAGAACTTGGGAAAATTAGTTTGTTCACAGGAACTAATGATATATTATACCCAGATGCCAAAAAGTTAAAAACCATAACAGATGAAAAAGGAATAAAGATAAACTATTATGAATATCCTTCCATGATTCATATTTGGCCCTTGCTTTTCTTTCCAGAGTCAAAAAAAGCAAGAGAACAAATTGTTGAAATTATAAGTAAATAGTAAACATAAGACTAATTTAAAATTTGAATATATATAGATAAACAGGTACAAAATTGTACTTATTCATCAATTAAATTGGTAATTTAAAAGTACTAATTTTCAATTATTAACCATTGAGCATTGATAATTAATAGCCAAGTATAATTACGATTTACAATGAGAGCATCTATATAGATACCCACTTTCTAAGTTATACTTATACTATGAAAATATACCCAAATTAGAAATGAGGGGGCCTGCTTTTGCGGAATCTTCCGTAACTGGAGCAAATGCATGCCCCCTTATTTCGGCGGGTATATACATAAGTATGATTTTCGCTATGTTTATCTATATAATTAGAAATGCATGACCTTTATTTCAGGGGACTTTCCATTAACTTAAAGATTGTGTTATTTTGCTAACGGCATAGTCTAAGGCACTTTCAAGGTTGGCGTTATTTTTACCAGCACCTTGAGCTTGAAATGGACTTCCGCCACCTTTACCATCAATAAGGGATATAGCATCTTTTAAAAGATCATTCATTTTTATTTCTGTAATATCTTTAGAGCAGGCAAATAAAAGATTAACCTTATCTTCAAATTTTACTGCCATTAAAGCAATTGTATTTTCACTTTCAACAAGTTTGGAAGTTAAATTAGTTACATACTTTAGATTTTCACCATCAAATGTTTCTTTTATGACTTTGACGTCATTTATTTTAGTTGCATTTTCTAGAATTTCTTTAACTTGATATTTAGCTAATAAAATATTAAGACTTTTATTGTTCTCATTAGCTTCATGTAGGTTTTCATTTAAATTTTTTATTCCATTGATAGCTTCATTTTCATTGCAATTTAAATACTTACATATAGAATTTTGGAATTCATCTTTTTTAAATGAATCATAAACAGCACGTGCGCCCGCTATGAATTCTATTCTTGTTCCTTCTTTGTGTTTCTCAAATTTCTTTATTTTAATAAGCCTAAGATCTTGAGTTAATGTTGGGTGGAGACCACAACAAGTATTAATATCAAAATCACCAATTCTAACAACTCTTATATCTTCCGCGGTATTTGGAAGCGCACGTCTAAGAGATAACTTTTTAAGTTCAGATTTAGTTGGGATAAAAGATTCTACAACTAAAGCGTCACCTATAACCTTATTTGCAAGTCTTTCAGCTTCTCGCACTTGAGTATCACTTAAAATTCCGTTGACATCGACAGAACTTATATCGCTACCTAAATGTATTGCAAAAGTATTTGCATTAAAAAGATTAAAGAATGCACCAGATAAAACGTGTTGGCCTAAATGTTGATGCATACCATCAGTTCTTCTATCCCAGTCAATTTCACATTTAACCTTATGTATCTTAATAGGTTTCTTTTCAACTACGTGATAAACAATTTCATCTTTTTCATAAACATTAAGGATTTTCTGATCTCCTAAAGTTCCAAGGTCACAGCTTTGTCCTCCGCCACCTGGGAAAAATGCGGTTTTATCTAATATAACGTGAAATTTATTGTCAATTTCTTTTATATCAACAATTTCAGCCGTAAATTGCTTAAGGTATTGATTATCATAATAAATTTTTTCCATATGTAAAATAGCCTCCAAAAATATATTTCTATCTAAGACTCAAAATATAAAGTATTTTTGATCCGTTATTTTCTTTAATATGCCTTAATCTGAATCTAAGAAAATTTCATAATTTTATTATAGCAGAAAGGTGTTCAATATAGGATAAAAGATAATTATTCTACAAATACTAAAACAAGTTGTAGAAAGAGGTGACTATATTGTATGCATTTATTATTTTATATAACATTTAATTTTATTATGTATTCTTTTGTGGGCTGGATTATAGAAGAAGTATATTGGTATGTGACCGTTAAAAGAATTAAAAAGGAAGGTTTTTTGAAAGGGCCATTTAAGCCTATGTATGGAATAGCAAGTACAATTTTGATTTTATATAATCAGATATTAGATATTAATGGAATTCCTTTAGTATTATTATGCTTCTTAATTCCAACAACAGTAGAATATATAAGCGGGTATATGTTAAAACACATCTTTAATAAAATTTATTGGAATTACTCACATTTGAAATATAATATCCATGGATTTGTAAGCCTTAAATTTTCTTTGTATTGGACAGTACTTAGCTTTATAGGTGTTTATTTTTTTCAACCAGTTGTATATAACATTTATAAAGAATCAGAAGGAATTTTAATTATAGCAGTTTGTTTTTTTTCAATTATATTTATTTTAGACTTCTTGTTAACGTTAAAACACCTTAGAAAAAATACAATTTTAACTTTTAGAGAGAAATAATAAAAATAAAGAACAATTTATAGATATTAAACTTTCAAGTTGCTCTTATACTTTGTATTGTATTCAATATTTACTACATATATATCAAACTAGAAATAAAGGGGTATGCTTCTGTAGAGTGTTACATTTAAAAGACTTAGAATCTCAAATCAAAATCTTCAGTAACCACAACAAAGGCATTCCCCATTATCCCCATAAGTGCAATATCTATAATTTATATAGTGCTGCAAGCTTATCAAATGCTTGTAGTGAGTCTTTGATCTTTTCATATGAGATACAATAAGATAATCTTACATGACCTGGACATCCAAAGGCTGAACCTGGGACAAGCAATAAGTTGAATTGCTTTGCATCTTCACAGAATTTCTTATCATCTTCAATTGGTGATTTAGGGAAAAGGTAAAAAGCACCTTGAGGTTTAACACAAGTAAATCCAAGAAATATTAAATGATTATATAAAAGATCTCGATTTTTCTTGTAGATACTTACATCAACTTCTGCATCTAAGGATTTTGCAATAACTCTTTGGAATAATGATGGAGCATTAACAAATCCTAAAATTCTGTTTGCAATATTTAATGCAGATGCCATTTCTTCAAAATTATCCATTAATGTGTTGATAACCACATATCCTATACGTTCACCTGGCAAAGATAATGATTTACTATAAGAATAACCTATGAAAGTATTATCATAATATTTCAAAAGGCAAGGAACTTGAATATCATCATAAACTATTTCTCTATATGGCTCATCAGAGATTAAATATATAGTTGTATTTAATTCTTTTTGTTTTTCATTAAGAAGATTAGCTAAACTTTGTATTACTTCTTTAGAATAAACAACTCCAGTAGGATTATTAGGATTGTTTATTATTAAGGCTTTAGTTTTAGCTGTGATAACTTCACTTAAAGCTTTTAAGTCAGGTTCAAAGGTTTCTGTGTCAGTTGGAGAAATTACAAGCTTACCATCAAAATTTTGAGCATAGTTGTTGTATTCTCCAAAGTATGGTGAGAAAGTAATAACTTCATCATCAGGATTTAATATTGATTTTAAAATTATATTTAATCCACCTGCAGCCCCACATGTCATAATAATATTATTTCTAGAAAGATTTAAATCATTCTTTTTGTTTAGAAAAGTACTTATTGCATCTCTAACATCTTCATACCCAGAATTGTTCATATAACCATGTACTAAATTTGGTGTTTCTTCATTTAAAATTTCAGTTATAACTTTTTTAATACTTTCTGGAGGTTCAACATTTGGATTACCTATACTGTAATCAAAAACATTTTTTTCTCCATAAATTTCTGATAATTTTTTCCCTTCCTCAAACATAGCTCTTATAGTAGAGTTGTTTGAAACAAGAGATTTCATCTTATTTGATATCATTTTTAAGCCCCCAATTCATATTTTTAATAGTATAATTTTATCATATTATAGCTACGTAATGCTAAAATATTTATTAGAAGGGCAACAAATGCATGCGCCATATTTCAGTGACTATACACATAGATTTATTTTATATCTAGGTTTCCACTTATAGTATTAACATTTATAAGTGAACTTTCATCTCCAGAAGATAATTGTTTATTAGGTGATTTTAGATTTCCAGAAATTGTTTCGTAATTTAATTTATAGCCTAAGTTTATTGGAAGCGATAAGGTTACTGATCCGGAATCGGTACTTAAAAATATATTGCTTAGAGACTCTCTAAATTGCAAATCAATGTCGCCAGAAGATGTACTACCATTTACAGTTCCTAAAGTACCACTTCCAATAATATCTCCAGAAGAAGAAGTTAACTTAGTTTCATTTAAGGTTGTTACATTATTAAAGTTTATATCACCACTAGAATTAGTTAAGCTCAAATAATTTAAAGTAGTTCCGAAAACGCCTATGTCTCCACTAGCTGTAGATAGATTCAAAGTATTCATAGATAAATTAGAAAGATTTATATCGCCACTACTTGTAATAATCTTTAAAGTCCCTCTATCATTAAATTTATAAGGAATGCTTACTGAAATACTGGAATTACCTGGGGTATCATATCTAGTATTAAGAATTAATTTATTACCACTTTCAGTTTTAGGTAATTCACTAGATATAATACTATGACTTTCAATTTGAACTTTTAAATCTTCTCCATCATAATTAACTACTTTAACATTTTGAGAATTTAAATTAAGGTTAATTTCATTAATGTTATCATTAAGAGGGTAATTCATTGATATATAAGAGTTATTAAAATCAAAATTTAATTTGTTAAGATTAAATTTGAATTTAAAAGCTTGAGGATCTATATTAAGCTCATCTGCATAATCAGAAAGTTTATAACCACTTTGTACTAAAGCAATGCATCCAGATGTATAGAGAGTCATAGACAAAAGAAATAACACTAATAAAAATATTTTCATATTAGTAGAAATGAACTTCTTCTTCATTAAAATGCACCTCCTTTAGATTTTATGGAATTATAAACTTTTATTAATATCTGTATGAGAAATTTGAAAAGGTAATAAAATAAGAGTATTAAAAGTATTGATAATGAAATTGATCCTAATGAAAAAAGTACTAGTGCTGGATAGGGGAAGTTAGCAACAAACATTGGTACATTAGGAAGTCCGATAAAATTTGTAAATGTACCACCCACTAATACTCCTATACTAGCAAGAAAAATACTGATAGCTACTCCGAAAAGTCCGATAATACAACCTATAACGCCAGTTATAACTGGAAAAAATATCATTAAAGCTAAAATTCCAATGCAAATTCTTAAAATAGTATTTACGTTAAATTGTAAAATTTTATTTTTATGATTTTTATCATTAAAGTCATTTGAATTAGAATGTGAATTATGATCACTATTAAAATGATCACTTGAATTATAATTGAAATCATCTTTATTATTATGATTAAAATCACTCTCAACAGTTAAATTATAATTTGATTGATTTGAACTATCAAGGTTATAAAAATCGGAGATTAAATTAATATCGTCATAAGAACCACTAGTTTTAAAGGTATTCAATTTGTTATTAGTTTCAAAGTCATTTTCATTAGAATTATTATTGTTGAAGTTATCATTAGTCTTAAAATCACTAAATGTATCATTATTTATAAAATTATTATTAGGTAAATTTGAATCATTGTTAGAATTTTTAGTGCTAATAGGAGTAATATCAATATCAGTTGTAAAATATTCTGTATTAATAGGAGTTTTTAAATATTCATTTCTATATTTATTAACTATTAAATTGGGATTACCTAATTCAGTTATTATCTCTTCTTTTGTTTTTCCAGAAGCTAATCCAAGCACAAAGTTATTTTCATAATAGGAAATAATATCGTGTAATTTTATTTCAGGAAAGTCTTTTAAACCATCCATCAAAATATTAAAAAATTCATTTTGGTTCATCAAAATAGGCCTCCTTGATTTCTTATATATATGCATAAGTTATCTTTCATTTTGAGTGAAGATATTCATTAAAACTATTTCTTAATTAAAAGTATATGATACTAATGTATATAGGACAACATACTAGCACACAGTTTAATATTTTATTAAGGTATTATATGGTAAGTTAACGAAGTATTAAGAAATTCTTAAGGACTATAGATACCCACAGTGAAAACTATACTTAGGTGTATGAGCTGGCAAAATGAGGTCATTAAAAGTGATTTGTGTCTGTTAGAGTTAAAAATATATACTTATAAACAATATACACACTTTTGTGGATAAATACTGTGGATATTGTGGATAAATAAAAAATAATTTTAAGTAAGAATGTAAAGTAGTATAATATAATATGTTATGTTAATTATTTTGGAATAAAAGTATTCACAATTAAAGGAAATTATTATATAGTAAAATGTAATTATAAAGTTTAATAAGGGGACTTAGACACATTCAAAAAATAAATAATGGGGAGGGGATAGAAATTATGGTAAGTAAAGAGGTCAAATTTGTGCCTCAAATAAAAGGTACACTTAGAAATCATGTTATTGAGGTTCCAAGTGTTATAAGAAATTGTGGCGGAATTAAGATTTTTGGAAAAAGAATAAAGTCATTATTATTTAGCACTGATGTTGCATTAATAAGAAATACCAATGCAGATGCAATAATTGCAGTATACCCATTTACACCACAACCATTAATAACACAAGCTCTTGTCATGGCAGCAGATGTTCCAGTTTTTTGTGGCGTTGGTGGAGGAATAACACAGGGGAAAAGAGTTGTAAATTTGGCCATGGATGCAGAGTTTAAAGGTGCAATGGGAGTCGTAGTAAATGCACCTACAGCTAATGAAATTGTTAAGAAAATTAGAGCAACTATAGACATACCAGTAATAGTAACTGTTATTTCAGAAGATGAAGACATTGCCAAAAGAATTGAGGCTGGAGCAACTATATTAAATGTCTCAGGTGGAAAAAAAACAGCTAACATAGTTAGAAATATTAGAAATAGATTCCCCGAATTCCCCATAATAGCTACTGGTGGACCAAATGATGAATCGATTTGTGAAACAATTCAAGCGGGAGCTAATGCTATAACCTATACACCTCCAACTTCAGCAAGTATCATGTGTGACCTTATGGATGAATATAGAAATGAATAAAATAAAACTAAAAATCAACATTTTTATTTGTTGATTAAAAAAGTGTTGATTTAAGGGAAAAGTATGGTATCATATTTTTAATAGTTTAATAATATAATAGTAACTATTATAAGTTTAGATAATATAAGCTTATAATACTACGGTAATATCAAGTGAAACTTGATTCAGAGGGGGTTGATCCCAATCTGAATTTTAGTTGAACTTATCTAGGAGCATGCAGCAGTTATCTCCCATTTTAAGAAGTTGGAGTGTTACGGATGCTAGCTATCAGATAACATGACCTGGGTAGAGGTGCTGTAATAAATAGTAGGTATAATGAGCTGGTAGGCAAAGATTTATGCTAAAAGGTATTATAGCCGAAAAAATAAATTATTGTACGGTAATTTGTTTTTGGGTATTCATAAAATATGTGAATAACTGTCACGAAAAGTGTTGAGCTACAAGGAAATTGTTTCAGTTAAGAGTTAAGGGTTAAGAATTAAGAGTTTATTAACAATTGACAGTTAACAATTGAGAGTAATGGAGAATAAACTTTAAATTTATGAAGTTTATTTAATATTTTATTTCAATAAAAAGTTGATAACTGAAATATAATCTTGAAAACAGCCTAAACAATTCGTCACAGATGTATTCTGTGGCGTTTTTTAAGTGAGAGTCCAAATCTAAGATTTGGGTCCTCGAACTTACCCAGCGAACGAACGTGAGTCGTGTTTCATTAAAAAAGAAAATCAAAAATGCAATAATTAATAAACAGTAAATAACAAAGAGAAGCTAAAAGCTTTAAAAAAGAAACTGTTAAGAATGAACAATGAACAATTTAGGAGCAAATTTATTTGGGATTTAAAAAACATGTTAAAAAAATCCCTAGGAGGATTTTATCCTCAATTGTTAACTGTTAATTGTTAATTGTCAATTGAATTACGGGGGTTAGTGAAATGAAATTATTTGGAACAATGAAGGCTCAAGATAACCAGTTAGTAATCGGGGGCGTTAGAGCTAAGGATTTAGTAAAAGAATATGGAAGTCCATTATATGTATTTGATGAAGAGTTAATAAGAGAATATTGCAATGATTATAGAGAATATTTTAAATGTAAAGAAAATAATAATAGAGTTGCTTTTGCAGGAAAAGCATTTTTAACTATTCAAATGTGTAAATTACTAAAAGAGGAGGAAATGAGTTTAGATGTTGTGTCTGGCGGGGAATTATATACTGCGCATAAGGCAGGCTTTCCACTTGAGAAAGTAATGTTTCATGGAAATAATAAAACTATAGATGAAATTGAACTAGGAATTAAATTAGGCGTAGGGAATTTTGTTGTAGATAACTATTATGAGATGGAAGCATTAAATGACATAGCTAAGGAATACAATAAAGTGCAAGATATTTATCTAAGAATAACACCAGGTATTGAAGCACATACTCATGATTATATAAAGACAGGACAAATAGATTCTAAATTTGGATTTGCGCCAGTTGGAACTGTTATAGAAGATGCTATTAAAAAAGCTATAAGTTTAGACAATATAAATCTTGCAGGTATACATTGCCATATAGGATCACAAATTTTCGATTTGGAACCATATGAAGATGCTGTTGAAATAATGTTGGAACTCGTAAGAAATACTAAAGAAAATATTGGGTATTTAATAAAAGAAGTAGATTTTGGTGGTGGGTTTGGAATATATTATACTAGTATAGATGAGCCAAGAACAACTGAAGAATATTGCAATACAATAATTAATAAAGTTGATGAGGTTTGTGCAAGAACTGGTCAAGAAAGACCAATTCTTACAATAGAACCAGGAAGAAGTATTGTAGCTAATGCTGGAATTACTTTATATACTGTAGGTTCAGTTAAAGAAATTCCAAATGTCAGAAAATATGTTTCAGTAGATGGCGGAATGACTGATAATATAAGACCAGCTCTTTATAATGCAGAATATGAGTGTATTCTTGCAAATAGAATTGAAGGTATTTCAGAAGAGATTATAACAATAGCAGGAAAGTGTTGTGAATCAGGGGATATATTATTAGAAAATGTTAAACTTCCAGAAGTTAAAAGTGGAGATACATTGGCTATAATGACTACAGGAGCTTATGGTTATTCCATGGCAAGTAATTACAACAAAATACCAAAACCAGCAGTGGTTATGGTTAAAGATAATGAAGCAAGGCTCATATGCAGAAGAGAATCTTATGAAGATTTATTGAAGAACGAACTAGTATAGGGTTGTACAATTATTAGCTATAATATTTTAAAGATATGGTAACGTTAGAAAGGCTAGATTTAAGAAAAAATGAGTATGCACTAATTTTTAAGATTAGTGCATCTTTTTATTTACACATATTCAAAAAAATAACAAGTCAGTATTCTAGTCTATTTTATCTAATATCTAGAAACAGCCAATGTGGTTACTATTGTGCATTCAAAGGCGTGAGAAAACTGTTTTTGTTTTCTAAATCAAATGTAAAATTAATAATTTCAAATTAAAGATAATAAAAATGTCTAAAAATTCACAACTTATAAATATTTAAAAGAATAAATTATGGTATACTAAAATTGTATAAAAAAATTTTCACATATAAAAAAAGCGCGCAGCGCAACCAAGGCTTTCTTGTATGTCTAAATCTATAAATAAAGTGCGATATACAAGAGAAATATAAAGATAAAATCTAAGACGTGGAGGCAAAGTACTGTGATAGAAAATGATGAAAATGAAATAATAAAAGATAAAAAAATTAAAAAGAAGTCAGTAATAAGAGAATGGATAGTAGATATAGTAGCTGTTGCCTTTATAGCACTTCTGGTATGGCGTTTTGTAGGGTATGGTGTTTGGATTACCAGTGGATCTATGATTCCAACGCTGGAAGTCAAAGATAGATTGATTGTGACAAGAGTACATAATCCTGAAAATTTAGAGGAAGGAGATATTGTACTGTTTAAAAATGATGAATTTAAAGGTGAAATTTTAATAAAGAGATTGATAGGACTTCCAGGAGATAAAATAGAAATTAAAGATGGCATTGTTTATAGAAATGGAGAAGAACTTAAAGAAGATTATGTTAAAAATAATGAAAAATATAATCGAACATTCCAAGTGCCAAAAGGCAAATATTTCTTTTTAGGAGATAATAGAGCAAATTCTAATGATTCTAGGTATTGGGAAAATCCATATGTTGATGAATCATATATACAAGGAAAGGCTAGAATAAAGTATTATCCAATAAAAGATTTTGAAATATTAAAGTAATAAAAATAATTTTAAAATGAATATTGATTAAAAGTGTAAATAGTATTAAAATAGGATATTAAATTAGACAATAAACATTATTCAGAAGGAGTAGGTGTAGACCTTGGACTAAAGGGTTTTACAATTTGCGTAATGGATTAACTAAAAATAATATTAATAAAAATAAAACAATTAAAAAGTCAGAAAAGAAATTAGAACGAGAGCGAAGAAAGCTTTCAAGAAAATATGAAAGCTTAAAAATAAGAAATAAGAAATAAGAAACAGAAAGGAGAAGCTACTAGTCAAAATATCCAAAAACAAATAGTCAAAGTACAAAAACTTCATCAAAGACTTACAAACATTAGAACTGACTTCATTAATAAAACAGTTAATGAACTAAATAAAGCAAAAATAAAGCTTTATAACAATTGAGAATTTAAATGTTAAGAGAATGATGAAGAATAAATATTTAGCTAATGCTAAAAAATATAAGATAGCTTAATTAAACAAGCAATCATATATGTACTCAAGGCTATTTGAGGAATTTACGACTGTGGATGTGCTATACCAAACTGTAGTAGTTATAGGCAAGGCAGAGCACGTTGAAACAGTAAAAATCTCAATATGGATACATTTGACCACATTTTGAGTAGCAGAACGTTGAATGAGAGAAGAGGATGACATTATGGAGTCAAAAGATATAATATCCGATAAAGAAGGAAACTTATCAAAAAAAGGATTCATAGGAATTTTTACATCAAAAGGTGGATTTTTCAGAGAATGGATAATTCCAATCGTAGCTGCCATAGGAATAGCAATTTTAATAAATAAGTTTTTAGTTTATAATGTTTATATACCAAGCGAATCAATGGTTCCAACTTTAAATGTTGGCGATAAATTAATGGTAACTAGAGTTTATGATACTAATAAAATTAAAAGGGGAGATATGATTGTCTTTTTTTCAGAGGAACTTAATGAGGTACTTATTAAAAGGGCAATAGGACTTCCAGGAGATCATATTAAAATACATAATGGTATTGTAAACATAAATGGAGAAGATATTAAAGAAGATTATGTAAAAAATAATGAAATTTTTAATGGTAGTTTTGATGTGCCAGCCAATAAATTCTTTTTCTTAGGTGATAATAGAAGCCGTTCAAATGACGCTAGAAGGTGGATTAATCCATATATAGATGCTTCTAATATACAAGGAAGAGCTAGGATAAAATTTTATCCATTTAAAGATTTCGGCAGTTTGAATTAGAAAAGAGGGTGTTAAATGGATGAAAAGTATATAATAGATAGAGTAGAGGGAAACTATGCTATTATTGAAAAGGAAAATGGAGATATGTATAAGATATCTATTGAAAATATTAAGGGTAATTTTAATGAAGGAGATATTTTAATTGCTAGAGGTGAATATTTTGAAATAGATAAAAAATTTACATTAAATCGAAAAAATGAGATAAAAGATAGTATGAAAAATATGTGGGAAGAGTGATATAATATATGAATATGACTAAAGATAAAAATAATAAATAATATTAAAGGAAGGTGATTAGATGCAGAATAATAACAATAATAATGGAAAGAATAAAAAGAGCAATAAAAACAATAAAAATTCTATTACTATGGCGATTACATATTTCTTAATAGCTTTTGCATTTGTAATGGCATTTAATTATGCAAAAGACTCAGCTATAAATAAAGAAATTACATATAATGAATTTGTAAAATTACTGAGTGATAAAGAAATTTCAAAAGTTGTTATTACAAGTGAAAATTTAATAATAACGCCAAGTGAAAGTAATGAAGAATATAAAGGGAAAACCTTATATACTGCAAATATAAATGACAACACACTAATAAATAAGCTAGATGAAGCTGGAATTGATTTTACAGGTAAAAATCCTAAGGAAACTCCAATTATGAATTTTGCACTTACTTGGATATTACCTATGATATTTATATTTTTCATGTGGAAATTTTTATTTTCTAAAATGGGCGGAGGCGGAGGCGGTGTCATGGGCATCGGCAAGAACAACGCTAAGGTTTACGTAGAAAGTGATATAAAAGTAACTTTTGATGATGTGGCAGGGCAAGAAGAAGCTAAGGACTCATTAAAAGAAGTTATTGATTTCTTAAATGCTCCAACTAGATATACTGAAATTGGAGCTAAATTACCTAAGGGAGTTTTACTTGTAGGACCTCCAGGAACAGGTAAGACACTTATTGCAAGGGCTGTAGCTGGAGAAGCTAAAGTACCATTTTTCTCACTTTCAGGTTCAAGCTTTGTTGAAATGTTTGTAGGAGTTGGAGCTTCAAGAGTTAGAGAACTATTTAAAGATGCAGTTGCAAAAGCACCATGTATTATATTTATAGATGAAATTGATGCAATAGGTAAGAGCAGAGATAATCAAATGCAAAGTAATGATGAAAGAGAGCAAACTTTAAATCAATTACTTTCTGAAATGGATGGATTTGATTCGTCTAAGGGAGTAATTTTACTTGGAGCTACCAATAGACCTGAAATACTCGATAAAGCACTTTTAAGACCAGGTAGATTTGATAGGAGAGTAATAGTTGATAGACCAGATTTCAAGGGAAGAGAAGCAATACTTGCAGTTCATGCTAAAAATGTAATATTAGGTGATGATGTAGATTTAGCTGAAATAGCTAAGAGTACTCCAGGGGCTGTGGGAGCTGATCTTGCTAATATTATTAATGAAGGAGCACTAAGAGCTGTAAAAAGAAAAAGAAAAACTGTACTTCAAGAAGATTTAAGAGAAGCTGTTGAAGTTATAATTGCAGGTAAGGAAAAGAAAGATAGAATTCTATCACCTAAGGAAAGAGAAGTTGTTGCTTTCCACGAAGTAGGGCATGCTCTTGTTGCTGCAATGCTTAAAGGTGCAGATCCAGTACATAAAATAAACATAGTTCCTAGAACTATGGGAGCATTAGGATACACTATGCAATTACCAGAGGAAGAGAAATATTTAACATCTAAAGAAGAGATGATGAATCAAATAACAGTAATGTTAGGTGGTAGATCAGCTGAAGAAGAAGTATTTGATTTAGTATCAACAGGAGCTTCAAATGATATTGAAAGAGCTACTGCATCAGCTAGAAGCATGGTTTCTATTTATGGTATGAGCGATAGATTTGATATGATGGCTTTAGAATCAATACAAAATAGATATTTAGATGGTAGAGCGGTTAGAAATTGTAGTGAAGAAACTTCAACTATTTTAGATGAAGAAACATTAAATATTATAAGAACTGCACATAAAAATGCTAGAAAAATCCTTAATGATAATAGAGATTTATTGGATAAAATATCTGAAGTACTTTTAGAAAAGGAAACAATATTTGGAGATGAATTCTTAGAAATTATTTATGGAAAATATCCAGAGATGAAAGAAGTTAAGGAAAAAGAAAAATCAGAAAATGAAAAGAAAGTAAAAGAATTAGAAGAAAGAAGAGCTAAAAAACATTCTTTAGACATTATTATAGATGAGAATGTTAAAGAAAATTCTAAAACTGCAGTTGATGGTGAAGATGATTATAAAGATGCATTTAACACTAAAACTATGAGTGAAGATGAAAATAAAGATCTATAAGAGGCATAAAATATAATTAATTAAATTGTGAATTTAAATCATAAAAAATTGTAATTCAATAGATTATTATATAATTAAATAGGCTTAAATAAAAATATTAATGCACAATGGAGGACATAAAACTAATTCAGAGTTTTTAGCCATACATTGTGCATTTGACAATTAACTGTTAACTGAATTAAGGGAGTTGGAATTTTGAATAAACAAGTAGATTTCTTAAGAGAAGAAAATAAATTAAATGAAATTTTAGATATATTAAATAAGGAGATTTTGAATTATTTAGAAAAAAGAAAAGGTGTTACAAAATATATTATTGATTCTAGAAAGAAATATATTGAAGACTATAAGGATGATGAAGATCAAGTTATAGATTATTTTGACCATGAAAATTATGTTCAAGAAGAATCATATAAAACAATAGATAAGAGGCTTATGGAATATACTAAGCTTAAGGAAGCACCTTACTTTGGAAAGGTTAATTTTAAGGAAAATGATGATATTCCAGAAGACATGTATGTGGGAAGATATGGATTAACTTTAGAGAATAGCTATGAGCCTTTGATTGTTGACTGGAGAGCTCCAATTGCAGCTCTTTTTTATAAGGGAACACTTGGGAAAGCAAGCTATAATCCACCAGTTGGAGAAATACAAGCGGATATATTATCAAGAAAACAGCTTATAGTTAAGAAAGGTGAATTAAAAGGTGTATTTGATTCAGCATTAGATGTTAAAGACGAAATACTTCAAATGGTTTTAACTGAAAATTCATCTGATAAGTTAAAAGATATAGTAATGACTATTCAAAGGGAGCAAGATGAAATCATAAGAGAAGATAGAAATAAAATAGTTGTTGTAAATGGAGTTGCAGGTTCAGGGAAGACAACTATTGCACTTCATAGAATTTCTTATTTGCTTTATAACTTTAGAGAGCAATTTGGAGATAAAGTATTAATTTTTGGACCTAATGATATTTTCATGGATTATATAGCGCAAGTACTACCGACTCTCGGGGAGAGTAATATAAAGCAAACTACTTTTGAGAATTTTGCAAAGAAAGAACTTGGGTTAGAAAATGTAAAGATAAAGAGCTTTGGAAGTTATATTGAAGAGGCTATGAATGGAAATGAGATTGCTTTAAAAGAGTATAAATATAAGAGTTCTAAGGAATTTATGCAGTTATTAAATTCACAAATAGAAGCTTTAGATAAAGAATATTTCAAAATACAAGCAATTAAATTTAAAGGTACAGAAATTGTTTCAATTAAAGAAATAGAAGAATTATTCACTGTTTATTATAAAGATATGCCTTTGTTTAGAAGAAGTGAAAAGATAAAGAGAATACTAACATCTAAGATTAAGGACAAAAGAGATCAAGAAGTTTATAAATTAAATGCTGAAATTAAAGAAAAGATGGATAATTTATCAAAGGATGAATTAGAAATGGAAAAAAGCAATATAGACTACATGAAAAGAATTAGAATAAGAGAAATTGTAAGAGAAGTTATAAATTCTCGTAATGAATTAGATTCTTGGATTATAGTTGAATCTATCATGGATATTTATAAGAAAATTGCTAATTTAAAAGAAATTAAAAAGGATACTGAAACATTAAATAATCAAGACAACAATATTTTAAGGACAACACTAATAGAAGATAACGAAAGTAATGAATTTTTTAAAGAAGAAGTAGACAATTTAGGATATATGGATTTGGTAGGAATTCTTTATTTGATGGTCAAATTGCAAGGGTTAAAGGTAAGGGAAGAAATAAAACATATTGTAATTGATGAAGCACAAGATTATAGTTTTATCCAATTTGAGATTATTAAGGAAATGACAGGGTGCAAGAGCTATACAATAGTTGGAGATTCTAATCAAAGATTAATTACAACTAGTAAAGAACCTGCAATGCTTCACTTAGATGAAGTGTTTGAAGATTCTAATATTGAAATTAAGAAATATGAATTAAACAAGAGTTATAGATCAACTCAAGAAATAATGGAATATGCAAATGAATTCTTAAATGAAGATAAAATAGTTCCTTTAGTTAGAAGCGGAGAGCCTGTTATTCAAGAAGAAGTTTCATCAGAGGATGATTTTATAAATACTCTTATATCAATAATTGAAGATTATGAAGAAGATGGTAATGAAAATATTGCAGTAATATTTAAAGGTAAGAATGAATTAAATAAATTTTCATCTCTTATTAAAGAAAGAATTAATATACAAAATATAGATAATGAAGATATTCTCTATAAAGGTGGAAAGGTACTTATACCAGCTTATTTAGCTAAAGGGCTAGAATTTGATGGGGTAATAGTAGTAGAAAATGAAGGAATTCAACCTTTAGTTAAGTATATAATGTGTACTAGAGCATTGCATAGATTATCTATAATTAAAGATATAATATAGATATCCACGGTGAAAACTACCATTGGGGCATATACCATAAAAATCAATAATAATCTGATGCAATGTTCCAAAAAAAAGCATCATTTATTCCTAGTTATGGGTATATATTCAAAGCATAAGTATATCAACCTAAATAAAGAGATTGGGTATACATAAAAAATATATAAATATATATAATAAGATTATAGGAAATTTAATTTTAAATAATAAAAATTAAAAAAATAGATATATAACTATTGAATAAATATTAAATAATGTGTATAATTATGCTATTGAAAAGAAAAACTATATAGTTAGATTGGTAATAAAATTTAGGGATGATATAAATTTCAGGAGGTAATAATAATGAAAAGTGGAATAGTAAAAAAATTAGTAGCAGTAGTAGCAGTAGCAACTATAGCTATAAGCATGGTTGGATGTGGAAGTAGTGCAAAAAAAGAAAGTGCTACTAGTAATGCTTCAGCACTAGATACAATAAAATCAAAGGGAAAACTGGTAGTTGGAACAAGTGCCGATTATCCACCATATGAATTTCATCAAGAGGTTGATGGCAAAGATCAAATAGTTGGATTTGATATTGATATTGCAAAACAACTTGCAAAAGATTTAGGCGTAGAACTTGAAGTAAAGGATATGGCTTTTGATGGGTTACTTGTGGCACTTCAAGCAGATAAGGTAGATATGATATTTGCAGGTATGACTCCAACAGATGAAAGAAAACAAAATGCAGATTTCTCAGATATATATTATCAAGCAACACATAGATTTATACTTAGATCAGGAGATGAAACTGCAATAACTTCAATGGATGATTTAAAAGGAAAGAAAATTGGAGTTCAAAAGGGTTCAATTCAAGAAGGTATTGCACAAGCTAACTTTGATGCAGCAAATATTAAATCATTAGACAAGGTTACTGATTTAATATTAGATTTAAAGAATAATAAAGTAGATGCAGTTCTAGCTGAATTACCAGTTGCACAAATAAATGTGCAAAAGAATACTGGGATTGCAATTGCAGATAAGTTAGAAGTTAAAGACCCAGACGGTGGATGTGCTATAGCTATGAAGAAGAATTCACCAGAATTACAAGCAGAAGTTAATAAGACAATAAAGAACTTAAAAGATTCAAATAAAATTCAACAATTTGTAATTGATGCAAACAAATTAGCACAATAATATAATAATTAAACCTTTAATCATTTGAAAGAAAATAACAAGTCAAAGATGAGATGTATATTTTGCATCAGACAAAATAGACAACAACACATTGACTTGTTATTTTTTTAATTGATTTTATTATTTTTATTAACACAGTTGATAATTAGTAATTGATAATTTATAATAATATGATGCAGATTTCATAAGCAGAGAACCTAAATCTGTGATTTGGTGCGAATCGCTTAAGCAGACATCTCAAATCTATGATTTGATGATGGTCGCTTACTCTGTGAGTACCCAGCGAAGGTCTGTGAGTCGGGTTTCTTATAAGCAGGGAACCCAAAAGTGATGTTCCAAATCTTGTATTTGGTTAACAGAACTTTCTCTGTGAGCATCTATGATTTGGCGTGATTCGCTTACCCAGCGAACGAATGTGAGTCGGGTTTCTTATAATAATTAATAGGAAAACTTTGAAATTTTGAAACTTACAATTGATACCCTTTAGGGTATAATATTCACAAATAAGAACTAGGAGGGAAAATATTGAATTTTACATTTTTAGAAAAGTATTCTGGATATTTTTTAAAAGGGACAGAGATAACTATTGTATTAGCATTTTTTGCAGTGTTATTTGGAACAATTTTAGGCCTCGCATTAACACTTTTAAGACGTTCAAAATTTAAACTAATAAGTTTTATAGCAGCAGCTTATGTAGAATTTGTAAGAGGTACTCCACTTCTAGTTCAAATCTATATAATCTATATTGGATTTCCCCATTTAAATGGATTGCCTAAATTTATAGGGATACCTATGGAAGACATACTTGTAGGTGTAATTGCTTTAGCATTGAATTCAGCAGCATATGTATCTGAAATAATGAGGGCTGGAATTGATGCTGTAGATAAAGGACAAATGGAAGCTGCTAGAAGTTTAGGGATGAATCAGGGATTAACAATGTTTTATATTGTGATACCTCAAGCCTTTAAAAATATTTTACCAGCTCTTGGAAATGAATTTATTTCAGTAATTAAAGAGTCTTCACAGGTTTCTGTTATTGGAGTTGCAGAGCTTATGTTTAATGCAGGAGTTGTAAGAGGTAATACGGCCTTAGGTTTAGAACCAATAATAGTAGCAGCAGTAATTTACTTTATAATAACATTCACAATGACAAGAATATTAGGATATGTAGAGAGGAGGATGAAGGCAAGTGATATACGTTAAGGATTTACATAAGAGCTTTGGGAAAAATGATGTCCTAAAGGGTATAGACGAGCATATTAGTAAAGGTGAAGTTGTAGTTGTAATTGGACCATCTGGTTCGGGAAAAAGTACATTTTTAAGATGCCTTAACTTATTAGAAACTCCTACATCTGGTACAATTACTTTTGAAGGTAAAGATATAACATCAAAAGAAACTAATATAGATGAGATGAGAGAAAAAATGGGGATGGTTTTTCAACAATTCAATTTATTTCCTCATAAAACTGTGTGTCAAAACATATGTTTAGCACCTATTAAAGTAAAGAAACTTTCAAATGATGAAGCTAAGAAAAGAACAATGACTTTATTAGAAAAAGTAGGACTAGTAGATAAAGTAGATGCATATCCAGCTTCATTATCAGGTGGACAAAAGCAAAGAATTGCAATAGCTAGAGCTTTAGCTATGCAACCAGACGTTATGTTATTCGATGAGCCTACATCAGCTTTAGACCCTGAAATGGTTGGAGAAGTTTTAAGTGTTATGAAAAATCTTGCAAAAGAAGGAATGACAATGGTAGTTGTTACACATGAAATGGGATTTGCAAGAGAAGTTGGAGATAGAATATTATTTATGGATGGCGGAAAAATAGTAGAATCAGGAACTCCAGAAGAAGTATTCAAAAATCCTAAAAACCCACGTACAATAGACTTTTTGTCTAAGGTACTTTAACAGTTATAAATGCCCACAGTGAAAATTATACTCATGCAATAATCCACCGAAATGAAGGTCATGCATTTGTTCAGGTTACGTGAGGATTTAGCTGTGAATTTCTAATAGTAGAAGTTGTACCCAAAATGCTAGCCTCAAAGGCAAGCTTTGAACAAGCATTTTGGAACAACTTATAACCTAAGAAGCACAACCATCAAAATTCCTAATGAAACACTTCACAAAACATGCTCATTATTTCTAGTTGGGTATATTTTCATAGTATAAGTATAAATCAGAAATTGGGTATCTATAAGAATTAACTGTTAATTGATTTGAAGTTAAAAATGAAGGAATAAGCTCATAGAGAAAGTTCATGTTTCCAAATGTAAAGTTTGGAAACATGAACTTTTCACTTGTGACTTATTCCTTCATTTTTTTAGAAATTCTTAAAAGATTTCATAAGTAATTACTAAATGTACATCTTATCATTTTTAACTTATTAAAAATGATAAGATGGAGATACAAAATCAGTTGGATTAGCTGTAGTTGCAAATAAGAAAAATAAAAACATAGAAATTATTGCAACACAAACATATATAACTACCAAAATTATTGGAGCAACAAAATTAACCCCACCTTTTTTGTGCAATCTATTTATATATTGAGTTGCATTAAAATTTGCTATATTTACTCTAACAATTTTAATTTTACGCTTTGAATTATTTATATAAATAGCATTTGCAAACATAGTTAACACAATATGCACTATTAACATCAAAAATATATGCATTTTTGGTGCAAATAGTTGCGAAGAAGCAAATGTTAAAATTATAAAGATAGAGGCAAAAGCATAAAGTTTTCTGTACAATAACCAATAAGAACCTAGGAAAAAGCAAGGCCAATTCCAAGAGAAAAATCTATTGTTCTTTTCTATTTTATTAATATAATCAAGATAATAATCAGTGTTATGATTACCAATGAAAGCAGCAAATTCTTCTATAGATATATTATCATTAAGGCCTAATTCTTCTTGACAATGTGGGCAGTTCATATAGATAATTCCTCCCTTTAAAGTCGTAATTCCTATTGAAAGGATATCACAAATTTATTTAGTTAACAAAGTAAAAACAGATAAAAATTTTATATAAAATGGACATTTTCAAATGAAATTTTTGTCTACAGTGATTATACAATTATAGTATGGATGTGATTCTTGTACTCTTTCAGAAAATTTACAAATCAATTCAGAATCGGTTATAGGAGATTCTTTTAATGAATTAACAACTACATCGAAAATTAAATTCTTAACGTCACCTTCTCCAACAACTCTAAAATCATGTATGGATTCAATAAAGTCATATTGTTTAATTAATGATAAGATTTCTTCATAAGCTTCTTTAACTTCGCCTACAATTATACAAATAGGGTCAATATGTATTACTAAATAGATATTGAGAGCTGTAGAAATTTCTCTTTCAGCTTTATCAATTATTTCATGAATAGCAACAACGCAGATATCACTTGGAATTTCAGCATGAATTGAAGCCATACATTTACCAGGACCATAATTATGAATTATTAAGTCATGGGTACCAAGTATTTTGTCATAAGACAAAACCATTTCTTTTATAGAATTTACAAGTTCAGGGTCTGGAGCTTCACCTAAAAGAGGGTTTATAGTATCTTTAACTAAATTGAAACCAGAATAAACTATAAATAATGCAACAACCATTCCGATATATCCATCTATAGGAAAGGAAGTGAAGTTTGCAGCTAAAAATGAAATAGCAACACAAGTTGAAGTAAAGACATCACCTAAAGCATCTACAGAAGAAGCTTTTAAAGCTGCGGAATTAATTTTTTCACCGACAAATTTATTGAATTTTGAAAGCCAAACTTTAAGAAATATAGATATAAAGAGTAATATAAATGGAATTAATTCAAAAGTAACAGGAGTTGGATTAATTATTCTTTCAAAAGAAGATTTAATGAATTGTACACCAACTAACATTACCATAAAGGCAACGATTAAAGCAGACAGATATTCAATTCTGCCATGACCAAAAGGATGTTCTCTATCCGCCGGTTTATTTGAAAGTTTAAAGCCTAAAATAGTTATTAAAGAAGATGCTGCATCAGAAAGATTATTAAAGGCATCAGCCATAATAGCTATGCTTGAAACAAAAAGTCCAACAGAAAGTTTTATAATAAATAAAAGTGCATTCACTAAAATCCCGATAATTCCACCGAATACACCATAAGAATTCCTAACTTTATTATCTTTAACATTAGAATTATTTTTTATAAATATATTAACCATGTGTTCAAAAAACATCTAATACACTCCAATCATTTATGTATAATTATCTAAGAATATACAATATATTTATTATAATACATCTTTTTAGTTAAGCAAGTTCTTTATAATTAATAATATGTCCAAATTAGTTCATAATTAATTAAATTTTTACTAACTAAAAATGCATTCTAAGTTTATAGTATAACTTTACTGTGTTATAATTTATTTAGAAAATATTCAAGGGGGCTGAGTTTATGAAGGATGTCATATTTACTGGTGCAGCAGTTGCTATTGTTACACCT
>JAKBFR010000050.1 GCA_021837545.1 Bacillota bacterium
TTGAAAAGTTTAGGGATGACGTATTGGGAGGCCTTGTAATAAATATAAAAGAAGAAGATAAAGATAAAGTTATGAAATACCTTGAAAATAAAGATATTCTATTGGAGGTGATTGAATAATGAATGAAATAATAGGAAAAGCTTTAATAGAAACATTAGAAATGGTTTTTATATCAACTATCTTTTCAGTTATATTAGGATTTATACCTGCAATTATATTAACAGTTACAGCTAATGATGGATTAAAGCCGAATAAAATTATCTATATTATTTTAGATTTTATAGTTAATACATTAAGAAGTTTTCCATTTATTATATTGATGGTAATAATTATACCTTTAACTAGATTAATTGCCGGCAAATCTATAGGTACAGAAGCAGCTATGGTTCCACTTACTATTGCAGCAGCACCTTTTGTTGCAAGAGTTATAGAATCATCATTAAGGGAAGTTGATAAAGGTGTAATCGAAGCAGCAAAATCTTTTGGAGCATCAAATACTCAAATTATATTTAAGGTTATGCTTAAAGAAGCAATTCCTTCAATAATGTCAGGAATAACTCTTACAATTATCAGTATTGTTGGATATTCAGCAATGGCAGGGGCTATTGGAGGTGGAGGACTTGGTCAAGTCGCAATAAGCTATGGATACCAAAGATTCCAAACAGATGTAATGATAGTAACGTGTATTATTTTAATTATAGTAGTACAAGGACTACAATTTTTAGGAAATTATTTTTATAATAAATTATCAAAATAGGGGGAAATAAATATGAAAAAGAAATCAATTTTATCAATAGTTTTAGCAGGGGTTGTTACACTTGGTTTAGTAGGTTGTGGAAATGCAACTAGTACTGGAAGCACAGATTCAAAAAATGACAAGGTAATAAAGATTGGAGTAACACCAAAACCACATAAAGAAATCGTAGAAATAGCTAAGCCTTTACTTGAAAAAGAAGGATACACAGTAGAAATAACTGAATTTAATGACTATGTTCAACCTAATGTTGCAGTATCAGAAGGGTCATTAGATGCAAACTTCTTTCAACATGCACCTTATTTAAAGGAACAAAATGAATCAAAGGGATTTAAATTAGTTTCAGTAGGAGCAATTCATTTAGAGCCTATGGGATTATATTCTAAGAAGATTAAGACATTAGATGAACTTAAAGATGGAGCTACGATAGCAGTTCCTAACGATCCATCAAATGAAGCTAGAGCATTAAAATTATTAGCAGGTAAGGGAATAATAAAAATTAAAGATGGCGAATTAGTTACACCAAAGGATATAACAGAAAATCCAAAGAATCTGAAGTTTACTGAATTAGAAGCAGCAGCAGTTCCAAGAGCAATAGAAGATGTGGATGCAGCTGTAATAAATGGGAACTATGCAATAGATGCAAAATTCAATCCAACAAAAGATGCAATTATAATTGAAGATAAAGATTCAGAAGCTGCTAAGCCTTATGCAAATATACTTGTTGTAAAAGAAGGCAATGAAAAGCAAGAAAAGATTCAAGCTTTATATAAAGCATTAACTTCACCAGAAGTTAAAGCATTCATAGAAAAAGAGTATAGTGGATCAGTAATTCCAGTATTCTAATATAAAACACCGTATATATATTGCAACTATTACGGGTATTGCCAAATATCGATACCCAAAGTAAAAACTAGAGTTAAGTGTTCAAACTAGCGAAATGAAGGTCATGCGTTTTGTTCGGGTTACTGAGGATTTAGCTGTGAATTTCTAATAGTAGAAGTTGTACCCATTTCTGCATGCTCCTTAAGCAAGCTAAGGACAAGCAAAAATGGAACAACTTCTACTGAAGAAATATCTACAGCTAAATCCTTTGATGTAACGCCTCCACAAAATCATGACCCTTATTTCTAGTTTCGGGCATATGTTTAAAGTATAAGTAGATTTTATAAGTTGGTATATATTAAAACTAATCACATCTTACAAGCCATTCAGTAATTAGTGAATTAAATAGTTCTTCTTGCTCTATTTGAAGATTATGCCCAGCTTTATCTATTATAGAAAATGTTGCTCTTGGGAAATTTTCTAATATGTCCCACGCATCCTTATAACCTACACAATCATCTTGCTTTCCTAATAGTATAAGAGCAGGTCTATCAAATCTTTTACTTACGCAGTCTACATTAAAAGAGAATCCATAGCCATTTTGCATAAGGTTTTGCAGAAAGCTAGAGTTTGCTATTTCAACATCAAGAATTCTATCAGGCATTTTGTATATTAGTCCTCTTGAAAGATAACCTCCATATGATTCACCTACAAGAAGAAAATTTTGAGTTGGAATTATTTTTTCGATAAAATCAATCACGATATTAAGCATAATATCACAATTATTAATCCATTCTGCACTCTTTGATTTTCCCATACCTGGTAAGTCAATATATATCCTTTTATAACCATCTTTAATACTAAAGATAGGTTCCATACATCCAGTCATTAATCTATGGTCTGGATAATAACCATGTATCATAATAATTGGTTTTCCTTCACCAATTATTTCATAATTTATAGATATATTTTTTATAATACATTCCATTCCTTTGTCCTCCTTTTTCGTGCACGCATTTTATAAATTTATCTTTCATAATTTTTCATCGAAAATATTCTTTTTGATTCGTTGTTGAGAATATTATGCAGTCAAACTTTACTATAGCTTAATTATATTTTTTATATGTAAAAACTTAAAGATAATAAACGTTTCTATATTATTCTTTACACAAAAAATCTACCACTTATTACTGTTACAAGAGTGGTAGATTTCAATCTATTTATTTTTTGCATATATAATTTTCTTTATACTATCTATAAAAAGAAAAAAATCTTCAGCTAAATTCTTAATTTTATGTCCACTCGCATACTTATTGCATATATCTTCATTTCTATTTTGTATATAAGCTCGACTTCCTGAATTTTCTCCCCATTTTTTTCTTTGTTCCAATTGAGATGGAACATATATATATTCACATTGAATATACTTTTGAATTTCTTTAACTAAATTATCTGGTAAAATTGTTTCGATTTTCACATATTTCACAAAGTTCAGCTCCCTAAATTTATATTCTAAATTAAAGAGACAAAGCCTGTAGATATGACTTTTAACTATTAAAGGTAAAATAACTTATTACTTCGGTACAAATTGCTAAGCATGTCATACTTAAAGGCGTTGCACAGCGTATTTTTAGTTGATCACGTTCTAGAAGTTCAAATCTCATATTATCACCACTGATAAGTTTTTATTTTATAAATAATACCAAATATTATATAAATTATAAACTATTTTCTCTATTAGATAATTTTATTTATTAAAAATACCTATAAAAGCATATCTTTAATAATTACTAAAAATAATGTATACTTTAATAATAATTAGGGAAATAATGTTTGAATAATCAAGTGAAACTTGATTCAGGTGAGGGTTGATCCCCATCTAAAGTGGGCGTGTTACGAATGCTAGCTATCAGATAAATCAAAATATACAGAAATTTTAAATATTAGGGGGAATTTTTCGGTTGGAGTTTTAGGCTGACGAAGGTTAGATAAAAATGAAAAATTGTCTTAAAAGGGGAATAAAAATATGAACATATCAGAGGTTAAGGTTAAATTGCTTGGAAGTGACATATTAAGTATTATCAGTGAGTTTGTTAAAATCGAGGGTTTAATTTTACAAAATGTATCTATTAATGATGGGATAATATTAGAAGGAAGTTTAAAAAAAGGAATTAAGATAGATTTTTTTGTAAAAGTTGAATTAATACAATGTGTTCATAATAAAATTGTTGCTAGAATAGTTAAAGTTAAAATTTTAAATTTTGGAATGTTTAGAATTGTAAGAAGTTTTGCATTAAAACAGTTGGCAAAGGCATTTGAAGAATATGGAATAGATAGTGAAAAAGATAAAGTAATAGTTGATGTAAATAAAATACTTAAAGATGTACCTTTTGTTGAATTAAATATTAATGAAATTTTTATGAAAAGATCAGAATTATGGGTTGAAGCTAGTGATATTAATATTTCAATAGCTGGACAATTAATAAAAAAGGTTGAAGAAGAAGAGGTTGATGAAGAAAGAGAAGATGATTTGGTTGAATTAGAACTTGTAAGTAAAATTGATGATAATTATTCTAAAGGAAGAAATATTTTAGGGGATAAGCTACCGGAAAGCGCACAAAAGTATAAAGATTATATATTTATATTACCAGATATAGTATCTTTAATTTATAGATTGCTTAAAGATAGAAGAGTACCTATAAAAACTAAGTTAATAATGTCAGCAGCTATTGCATATATAGCGATACCTACAGATATAATACCTAATAATATACCATTTATAGGTGTAATTGATGATATAGGAGTTGGATTTTTTGCTTTAAACAAAGTTATTAAAGATATACCATTATCTATAATAGTAGAAAATTGGCAAGGTAAAAATGATTTACTTTTAGTATTGAAAAATGGATTTGAATATTTAATTGATTTTACAGGAGCTAGAAATGTGGAGAAATTATGTGAAATAGTAAAAGAATTATCTACACTGTAAAAGAGCTTTGTATACAATAGAGAAAAGACATATTCATAAAATAACAAATCATTATGCTAATATAATTGACTCTGAAGTTTCTTTTACATGCATAAGTTATTTGAAAAAGGAAGGAATAAGTTTATGGCAAAGAAAGTTTATGCAATACAATGTGGATTTGATGTTAAGAATAATAAAAAAATAGAAAATATTATAGTCAATACATGGACCGAATGTTTATTATATGTTAAAGGGATAAAGGGAGCTAAATATAAGAGTTTTGAAAGCATTGATGATGCAAAGTCATATTTAAATGAAGGTAATAGGATGCTTAAAAAGAGCGATGAAAATTATCCTAAGGATTGTCTTCATGCTTATGTTGATGGTAGTTATAATTCTTCTGATGAAAGATATTCTTATGGAGTAGTTTGTGTTAATAATAACGTTGTAGAATACATAGAAAGTAAGGCTGCAAAGGATACATCGGAAAAGAATATAAGACAAATAGCAGGCGAGCTTAAAGGTGCTATTAGAGCGGTTGAATATGCTTTAAAACAAAATCAGACAAAGATAGTTTTATTTCATGATTATGAAGGAATAGCTCATCATGCAACTGGTGCTTGGGATAGAAAAGAAGAATCATCTATGGAATATTATAATAAGATGCAAAAATTAATGAATTCTGGAATTGAAGTTATATTTGTTAAAGTAGATAGCCATACTGGAGATTTATTTAACGAACTTGTTGACGAAAAATGCAAAGAATGCTTAGGAATAAATTCTGATAAAGTGGTTCAAAAATGGCTTGGTAAAAACACCATAGAAGTTTCTAATAATGAAGTAAAAAATGAAATTTTAAGTATAGCTCCTAATTCTGCTGAGAATATAATACTAAGTGGTGAAAATAAAGTAGTTCATATGAGTATAGAACTTGATAAAATAAAAAGTAAGAAAGATGAAATTATCGATGAACTTAGATTTGAGCAAATTGCAAGTTTATATAAAAATAATTTTAAAGAAGGTAAAAAGGTGATTTCCAAATTATTAAGTAAGGAAAAGGAAAACTTTATTTTATATTTGCTAAGCCACAATGAATAATTATACTAGTTATTTATTATAAATTTTCTTTCAGATTCCTAAGTTTGAAATAGATAATAAATGTAGAAAAAATTAACTTGGATAACTTTTTAATTAATACACAATCTATATGTAGAAAATAAATTAAAATTAAAGAGGTGTTAATTATGCAAAGATTTTCAAAAGGAATGATGGCAGGAATTTTAATTGGTGTAGCTGTTGAAATGGCTATGATGCCACAATATGATAGAAGTACCCAAAGAACAATGAAAAGAGCAGGAAGAAAAATGAAAAATATGGCGGAATCTACTTATAGCGGGATACATGATTGGATGAGATAAGTCATATCTCTCAAAAATAATTACGAGAAAAATTTAAACTTTAATTAAAAATAAAAAGGTGAAAAATTAAATTTTCACCTTTTTATTTTCGGTAGAAATTAATATTAAAATATATTATATTTATAAGTTTAAATAGAAAAATGGATAATAAAATTAAATTATATAAAAAATAGGCTGCATTTATATTTTTATGCAGTTTTTTATGAATTTATGGTATAATTAATAGAAATTATATTAAACTAATTAAATAATTTGTTGAATAGAGAAGGATTGAAGAAATGGAAATTCTATCATTAGGAGAAAAAATTAAAAGAAAAAGAAAACAATTAAATATGACTTTAAAAGATTTAGCTAAAGACAGAATAACTCCAGGGCAAATAAGCTTGGTTGAATCAGGTCGCTCAAACCCATCAGTTGATTTATTAGAATATTTAGCTGATGCATTAAATACAACTGTAGAATATTTGATGGAATCAGAAGAAAGCCAAGCTGAAAAAATTAGTCTTTATTATGAACAAGTAGGGGAATCCTGTATATTGCAAGGAGACTATGAAAAAGGACAAAGATATATTGATAATGCTTTATATTATTGTGAGAAATATAACTTAGAGTATAGAAAAGCAATAATATATTTTATAACAGCAAAAGCATATATGTATAAGAAAGATTTTCCTATGGCACAAAAGATTTTTTTATCAGCAAATGTTATTTTTATTAAAAATAATAATCATGAAAAAATAATAAAAACCTTTTTACATTTAGCGAGTATTGCTTTAGAGCTAAAAGCATATCATTCAGCTAGCAGTTATTTGAAACAAGCTGAAAAAGTATACTTAGATAATAATTTTGTAGATGATTTTTTAATGGGTGAAATACATTATAATATGGCTAGAACATATTATAATATAGAAGAGTTAGATTCAGCATTGGAATATTCATATTTAGCAAAGAAAAGATTTGAGCAAATATATAATGATGAGGATTATGCAAAAAATTTATTCTGTTTAGCAGAGGATTTTAATAAAAAAGGTGATTTATCAAATGCTATAAAGTATTCGAAGAAAACATTGGAAGTTTATAAAAAAATTCAATACAACAAGAGTATAGTTAATATAGAACATAACTTAGGAAAATTATTCTATGAATTTGGCAATCTAGAAGAATCACTTAAGCATTATGAAATATCAAAAAATGTTAGTGCTCAAAATCATGTAGGTTATATTAATGATATATTAATAGATATTTGTAAAAACTATTTAAAATCAAAAAACACTGAAGAGTGTAGCAGAATATTGAAAAATATTGAAACTAGTATTGAAGAAGATGATATTGACAGAAAAATTGAATGCAAATTAATAAAATACACTGTATTTAATATTGATGAAAAATTGGAACAAGCAGAGAATGTATTGGTTGACACATATATGTTAGCAAAAAATAGTGGAAGATTATCTAAAGCAGGTGAATTAGCTATGAGAGTTGGAAAATATTTCATAGATAAAAAGGAAGAAGAAGAAGCTGCATATTATTTAAACCAAGGAATACAATTATTTAATGAGGCAGAAAAATTAAAAAATTAAGAAGTAAATGGGTGATATATTTGGAAATACTGTCTACTGGTGAAAAAATAAAAAGAGCTAGAATATTCAAAGGGATTACATTAAAGCAATTATGTGAAAATAAAATTTCAATTGCTAAAATGAGTTGCATAGAAAATGGCAAGATTAAGGCAGATAATGAACTACTTAAATATATATCAAAAAAAATTGAAATTGATTTGAATTACTTAATAGAAGATGTTTATGAACAAATATTAAATAATTTAAAAATGATAAAAAAGAATATTTCATGCGATAATGATTCGGAAATTAAGTTAAAAGATAATTTAAGTTATGCGCTTAAATATAAATATTATGATTTAGCATTTAAATTAATACATATATTATTTTCTTATTATGTGGAAGAAAATAAAGCAGAGAATATTCAATTGATAGTTTCTCAATACTATGATTTATTTCAAAGAAATAATACTGAAGAAAACACAGTTATATACTTTAAAGATATGGCGAGATATCTTTCTCAAAATGGAGAATATATAGAAGCAATATCTTATTACAGTAAGCTTAGAGAAATGCTTCAACAAAAAAAAGAGGGATTTGATAATGCAGAATATTGCTTAATAGGATATAATGAAGCATTATGTTATCAAAATATAAGAAAAACAGAAGAAGCATATAGCATTTTATCAGATATTATAGGATATGTTGATAAACTTAAAACAGATGAAAGTAAAGGTAAAATATATCATATTTATACTACTGTATGTATTAAGTTAAAGAAAGACTGTGCAGATGAATATAAAAAGAAAGCATTTGAATATCAAAAATATAATCCGATTTCATTAGCATTGTCACATGGAAACTACGGAAAATATTATTTCGAAGTAGGAGAAAAGGAAAAGGCAATTTCAGAAATAGAAAAAGGAATTAAAATATTTCCACGTGACAATGTAGAAAAAAATGTAGAGTTTTTAAATTATTGTACTAGAATATTAATTGAAAATATAGAATATGAGATAGCTTATAAAATTACTGAAGAAGCATTAAACATGGCAATTATTACAGATAATATAAAGCTAATCGAAAAATCATATTACTTAAAGGGAATAATTCTTCAAAAAATGGACAAGTATATTGAAGCAGAAAAATATATGAATTTATCTCTAGATTCATTATTTAAATTTGGTACAAGAGATGAAAGAAAAAACAGATATATAGACATGGGCAAGCTTTATTATGCCCTTGAAGATACAACAGAGTCATTAAAATATTTTAATTTAGCGTTAGCAGTAGATAAAAAAATCTAGTAACTAAAGAATTACAGATAAAAATAGAAGGCTATTTGTTTAGAAAATTAAAAACAAATGGCCTTCTATTTTTTATTTCATAGGCTTAAATTCTTCTAATTTATATTAATAAAATAGTCTAATAAATCTTCAATGCTAATCATACCTATAATTTTCTCATTTTCAACTACAGGCATGGCGATGATATCATTTTTTCTTAAACGTTTAGCTACGGTCAGGAAGTCTTCATCAGCTTGTGCAAGTATTACAGATTTAGTCATAACCCATTCAATTGGGCAACTAACATAGTGACCAGGATGTATCATAAATCTATAAATATCAGCTTTAACAACCATTCCAACTAAATTATCTTTATCATTTACTACTGGCATACCATTAATATTAAGTTTATCCATTAAGTCTAGAGCTTTATCTATTGTATCGTTTACATTAATAGAATGAAAATTTTGTTTAACAATAGAATTTATTTTCATAATATCACCTCTTTCAAAAAATTAATATCACCAATGTAAATAATTATAAAAATGAATAGACATATAGGTAATTATACTAATATTTTACTACAAAATAATTAATTTTTAAATAAATATAAATATATATGTTAAAAAAGTTTATGAATAGGAATTTATTCTTCATTTTCAGCAATTAAAAATAAAATTATCTTTAGAAGTATGGATTTTATAAAAAGTTTAAAATAAACTTTGACTTTCTTTGACCTATATATTATTATATAAGTAAAGAAAAAATTATTTAGATTATAGTTTAAAAAAATATTATTTGAACAAAATGTACAGTAAAAACTAACTATAAATTTGGGGAGGAACAAGTATGAATATTGATAAAATGACATTAAGAGTACAACAAGCATTAAACGATGCAAATGTTACAGCAGTTAAATTTAATCACCAACAAATTGATTTAATCCATCTTTTTTCTGCGCTTGTAGAGCAAGATGATGGATTAGTACCAAATATTTTCACTAAAATGGGTGTACCAATAAAGAGTATAAAAGATTCAATAAAAAAAGAATTAGACTCAATGCCAAAGGTTTTAGGAGAAAGTGTTGGTAATGTATACATTACTAGAAAAGTAGAAGAAGTCTTAATTAAAGCTGAAGAAATTTCAAAACAATTTGAAGATTCATATGTTAGTGTTGAACATTTAATGTTAGCTATTATGGAAGTAGATAAAAATGGTGAAGTTTCTAAGATATTAAAACAATATAATGTGAATAAAGATAACTTCTTGAAAGTTCTTTCAGAGGTTAGAGGAAGTCAAAGAGTTGAAACTCAAGATCCAGAAGGAACATATGATGCCTTAGCTAAGTATGGAACAAATTTAGTTGATCTTGCAAAAAGACATAAGCTTGACCCTGTTATAGGAAGAGATGAAGAAATAAGAAGGACAATAAGAATTCTTTCTAGAAGAACAAAGAACAATCCTGTATTAATAGGTGAACCTGGTGTAGGTAAAACAGCAATTATTGAAGGTTTAGCTGAAAGAATAGTAAGAGGTGATGTTCCGGAAGGTTTGAAGGATAAAATTATATTCTCATTAGATATGGGCTCGCTAATTGCTGGAGCTAAATATAGGGGTGAATTTGAAGAAAGATTAAAGGCAGTTTTAAAAGAAGTTCAAAGTAGCGAAGGAAGAATACTATTATTTATAGATGAAATTCATACTATAGTTGGAGCAGGCAAGACAGAGGGGGCTATGGATGCTGGAAATTTGATAAAACCATTATTAGCTAGAGGAGAACTTCACTGCATTGGTGCCACAACTTTTGATGAATATAGAAAGTATATCGAAAAAGATAAGGCATTAGAAAGAAGATTCCAACCAGTTATAATAGATGAACCAACAGTTGATGATACAATAGCTATTTTAAGAGGGTTAAAAGAACGATTTGAAATCCACCATGGAATTAGAATTCATGATTCGGCTATTGTTGCTGCTGCAAAGCTTTCTGATAGATATATTCAAGGTAGATTTATGCCAGATAAAGCAATTGATTTAATTGATGAAGCTGGTGCTATGATAAGGTCAGAAATTGATTCACTTCCAACAGAACTTGATGTTATAAGAAGAAAGATTTTCAAGTTAGAAATAGAAAAGGAAGCTTTGTCTAAAGAAAAAGATGAAGGATCAAAAAATAGGTTAGATGATCTTGAAAAAGAATTTGCGGAATTAAAAGAAAAAAATGATGAAATGACTGCAAAATATACAAAAGAAAAAGAACACATTACAGCTATAAAAACTTTAAAAAGTGAGTTAGATGAAGCAAGAGGAGAAATAGAAATAGCACAAAGAAACTTTGACTACAATAAAGTAGCAGAAATTCAATATAGTAAAATTCCAGCATTAGAAGAAGAAATTAAGCAAAAAGAACTTGAAGTAAAAGAAAATTATGAAGGTGCTTTATTAAAAGAAGAAGTTACAGAGTCAGAAATATCTCAAGTACTTTCTAAATGGACTGGAATTCCAGTAAGTAATCTAATTGAAGGTGAAAGAGAAAAACTATTAAGATTAGAAGACGATATGAGTAAGAGAGTAATAGGTCAAGAAGAAGCAATTGAAGCTACAACTAATGCAATACTTAGGGCAAGAGCAGGACTTAAAGATATAAGCCGCCCAATAGGATCATTTATATTCTTAGGACCTACAGGTGTTGGTAAAACTGAGCTTGCAAAGACATTAGCTAGGAACTTATTTGATTCAGAAGATAACATTATTCGTATTGATATGTCAGAATATATGGAGAAACATTCAGTATCTAGATTAGTTGGAGCTCCTCCGGGATATGTAGGATATGATGAAGGTGGTCAATTAACAGAAACCGTAAGAAGAAATCCATATAGTGTAATTCTTTTCGATGAAATTGAAAAAGCTCATGAAGATGTATTTAATATATTCCTTCAAATACTTGATGATGGTAGATTAACAGATAACAAAGGTAAGACAGTAGATTTTAAGAATACAATAATAATTATGACTTCAAATATTGGAAGTGAGTATCTACTGGAAAATAAGAATGAAAATCATGTTGAAGAAGGTATAAAAAATAAAGTAATGGATGTATTAAAATCAAGGTTTAAACCAGAATTCTTAAATCGAGTTGATGACATCATAATGTTCAAGCCATTGTCTGAAAGTGGTATTAAAAGGATTATTGATATATTCTTAAATGAAGTAAGTTTAAGATTAAAAGATAAGAATATAGAAATAGAAGTTACAGATGATGCTAAGGCAATAATGGCAAGAGAAGGATATGATGTAGTTTATGGAGCAAGACCATTAAAGAGATATATTCAAAATACTTTAGAAAATAAACTTGCTAGAATGATAATAAAAGGAGATGTAAACTACGGTTCAAAGGTTAGAATTAATGGATTTAATGAGGAAATTACGATAGAACCAATTTTAGTACCAAGTAAATAATTATCAAAAATAAAAATAAATTCCTATGAGAGTTAAAAATCTTATAGGAATTTATTTTATTATAGATATGTAAAATTTAATCATGCGTATAAGTTAAATATATCTTAAAATTGAAATAGGGGGATATGCTTTTGTAGAGCGTTGAATCAAGTAAATTATCAACAACCGTAACAAATGCATTCCCCCTTACTTCTGTAAGATATATTATTTTAAAGGAATTTCAACATCTGCTGACATTCCAGATTTTAATTTGCCATCAGTATCATTTATAGCAATTTTAATTTTAGTAGCTGTATGTTTACTATCAGAAGTTGATTGCTTATCTTTAGGTGTATATTCATGTTTTAAAGCAATATAATTAAGATTACCAGTTTTAGTTCCAGTGGAAGTTATTACATTTAGCGACTGATTATAAGAAATTTTATCCAAGTATTTATCAGGTATATAACAGAGAACGTATAATTCGTTTGAAACAGCAATATCAGCAATATCACTTCCTACATTAACTACATCACCCAATTCAAAATTTTTGCTTATTATTATTCCATCATTTAAAGCAATAATATTGCAATTATTCAAGGTGTTTTGAGATTGATTTAACTGAGCAGTAGCTTGATCTAAATCAGCTTGTGCGGTAGAGATAGTTTGCGTAGTTGCTCCATTCTTAAGTAAATTCAATTGTGCGTTTGCAGCATCATAGTTTGCTTGTGCAATATTAATTGTTTCAGAAGTTGAACCTTCTTGCAATAATTGTAATTGTTGTTTAACACTTTCTAGCTTAAATTTGGCAGAAGAAAGTTGATTAGTTGTTGTGTCTAATTTTAATTTTGCTTCATCTAAAGTACTCTTAGATACGGTTTCACTTTCATATAATTGATTAGTATTATTATATTGATTATTTACATAATCATATGTTGATTGTGCTGAATTTACAGCATCTGAACTAATCGAAACTTCATTCTTAGCTTGTTCTATTTGTTCATTTCTGTTGCCAGAAGTTAAAAGGTCTAGTTGAGCCTTGGAGGCACGAACTTGTGCTTCTGCCTGCTCTATTTGTTCAGGTCGATTTCCAACTTGTAATTCCTCCAGTTTCGCCTTTTTCATGTTTACAACAGATTGTGCTTGATCAACAACATATTTTTGATTGGTATTATCTATTATGGCAATAATATCACCTTTTTTAACAGCTTCACCTTGTTGTTTTTTCATTTCTATAATTTTGCCGGAAACTGTAGTGCTAGCAGATATTATATTATTTTGAATATCTCCTTTTAAAGTCAAGATATTTGAATTTAAAGAGCAGCCTGTAAATATAAAGGAAATAAACAAGCTGCACATAAATAATTTTTTCATAAAATGACCCCTTACTTTTATGTAATATTATTTATAACATTATTGTTTTTACAAATTCCATTAATAATATATTGGATTAAATACTCTAAATCTTCTTCATCTTGTTTCAATTCTGGCAAGGCTACATAATGTAAAAAAAGATACCCAAAGATAGAAGTAGCTATTAGATTTACAATAGAAGCACTTGGGATATCGATAATTTCACCTTGCTTTTTAAATTTATCTATAAGAAATGTAAGTTTATTAACTGAAGGAAGAATTATTGTGCTTAAAATTTTTCTTCTCAGTTCAGGATGAAAAGGTATTTCTTGGATTATTACTTTTAAAATTGGTGCAGTTTCAGAGGCAAATTGTTTTCTGTTTAACACTATTTTTCTTAAAAAGATTTCAAAATGTTCATAATCAGCATTTAAAATTTCATTGAAATTCTCAAGGAAAATTTCAAATAAGGATACTTTAGATAAAGTAGCTGGAATAGCAAATAAGAGATCTTTTTTAGTTTTGTAATAGCGAAAAATAGTTCCTTCTGCAACATTAGCTTTTTTTGCAATTTCACTAGTAGCAGTAGCTTCATAACCTTTTTCAGAAAAAAGTTCTATAGCTGCACTTAGTATACTTATTTGTTTTTCAGTCATACTATCTTCGATATTGTTTAGTTCTATAAGTCCTTTTAAAGATTTTTTTATTGGCAATTCATTCACCTCTTACTTTGATTATATTTTACGATATTTTTTTAGAACTAATATATTTGCTATTACAAAAAATACACAAATTAATATTAAAATTAGTACATCAAATACAATATCATTCCAACCCTTTCCACGTATCATAATGTTTCTAAGGGCATCTGCGATGTACCACAAAGGCATAAAGTGTCCAATAGATTGGAGCCATGGGTTCATTGTACTTAAATCGAATAGACCTGAAAAAAACACTTGAGGTACAACAACTATTGGTATAAACTGAATCATTTGCAGTTCATTACTTGCGAATGCAGATATGAACATGCCTATTGTAAGAGCAACCATTGCAGTTAATATAGTAATGATAAGTACCAATGCAAATGAGCCTATCATCATTATTTTAAGAATATTAATTGAAAACCATGCAATAAGAGCAGATTGTATTATAGTAAAAACTCCAAATCCAAGAAGATAGCCTATAACAATTTCCCATCTACGTAGTGGTGTGGCTAATATCCGTTCAAGGGTACCAGAAGTACGTTCACTAAGAAATGATACTCCAGCTATTAAGAAAACAAAAAAGAAAACAAAAAATCCAATAAGAATAGGACCAAAATTATCAAAAGTAGCCATGTTTTCATAACCATATAAATAAGTTATGTCTGGTTTTACAGTCGAAGTCAATTGCACAGTAACATTTTGTACAAGTTTAATAACAGATTGACTTTTACTTGGATCACTTCCTTCAAGTTCTATGTTTGGAACCCCGCTCTTAAAATTAATCATTGCGTCAACTTCAGAGTGAGAAAGTGCATAATAAGCATTATTTTCATCGTATCTAGTAATTATAACGTCATTATCTTCTAATCTGTTTACAAAGGTAAGTGGAGCATTGATTATTCCTATTTTGGGATGATAATCTGAACCATCAAATATAAATGACATTAAAGTTAAAACTAGTATGGGTGCAAAAATCATTAATCCAATAGTACGTTTATCATGTACAAGTTGAAGTAAAATTCTAATCATAATTGCTTTAACTCTCATTTGATGCACCTCCATAGTACAAAAATGCTTCTTCAATTGTATTTGAATTTGAATCACGCTTAATTTCATTTGGAGAACCTAAAGCAATTAATTTACCATCACGAATCATTCCAAGGTTAGTACATTTATCAGCTTCATCCATTACATGGGTAGTAACAATAATAGTAGTACCATTCTTATTTAACTTATATAATTCATCCCATATAGATTTACGAAGAACAGGGTCAATACCAACAGTAGGTTCATCCAATATTAAAACAGGTGGTTCATGTATAAGTGCAATTGCAAGAGATAAACGACGTTTCATACCACCAGAATATTGTTTTACCTGCTTCTTCAAATGATCTGATAGATTTACAAGATCCATAACTTCAGCAATTCTTTGTTTTCGCTTAGATTTTGTCAGCCTGTACATAGAAGCAAAAAAAGTTATATTCTCTTCTGCAGTAAGTTCTTCATAGAGGGCATCAGATTGTGCCATGTATCCTATTTTATGCATCATTGAAAGCTTGGGCATTTTTTCACTTAGTAAATATACTTCGCCACTAGTCGGAACGTCAATTCCTGCAATCATCTTTACAATAGTTGATTTGCCTGAACCTGATGGACCAAGTAATCCTAAAATCTGAGAATAGGGTACTTCTAAACTAATATCAAAAATCACTTGCTTTTTCCCGAAAGATTTATTAACATGTTCAATCTTGATGCAGGGCGAAATTTGAATAGTGTTATCAATTAAGTTTTTCATAGTATCACTCCTTTCTAAAAGAAAAAATAAAATGTAGTGAGTAATCACTCATTTATAGTATATATGCGTATATATATAAATACTTTCCATTAGGTAATAAATTTAATAACTGTATAATTTATATCTATGTAAACATTATAATAGAATATAATTGGAGATTCAATAAACAAAACATATTAATGAAAATATAATACTAAAGTATAGTCAAAAGTTTTATAAAAAAGAAGTAGCTTAATTTTTTAAGCTACTTCTTTCTTTTAGGTACATCTCTCCGGAAATATTACTTTATGCCAGATTCGTATTGTTGTACCATTCTTTTAACCATTTCTCCTCCAACACTTCC
>JAKBFR010000226.1 GCA_021837545.1 Bacillota bacterium
ATATAAAGCATTTGTGCTTTCAGCTCATAGAGTACCAGAGAAATTAGAAGAAACGCTTCAAGAAATTGAAGCACAAGGATGCCAAGTTATAATAGCTGGAGCTGGTCTTGCAGCACATTTACCAGGGGTTATAGCATCAAAGACAATACTTCCTGTTATAGGAGTTCCAGTTAAGGCTGCACTTGAAGGTGTAGATGCACTTTATTCTATAGTGCAAATGCCAAAATCAATTCCAGTTGCAACTGTTGGAATTAACAACAGCTACAATGCAGGAATGTTAGCAGTTCAAATGTTATCAGTTAATAATGAAGAATTAAAAAACAAATTAAAACAATTTAGAATAGATATGAAGAAAAAATTTATTGAGGAAAATGCGGAAGGGGTAGAACTATAATGGAAAAATTAGAAATGTTATATGAGGGAAAAGCAAAGAAGATTTACGCAACAGATAAGGCTGATGAAGTAATTGTATATTACAAAGATGATGCAACAGCATTTAATGGAGAAAAGAAAGGCCAAATTGAAGATAAAGGTGTTATGAATAACTCTATAACTTCAGTTATATTTGAAATGTTAGAAAAAGAAGGAGTTAAAACTCACTTCATAGAAAAATTAAATGATAGAGAACAATTATGTAAGAAGGTTGAAATAGTACCACTTGAAGTAATCGTAAGAAATGTTGCAGCAGGTAGCATGGCTAAGAGATTAGGTCTTGAAGAAGGATTTGCACTTAAGACAACAGTATTTGAATTATCATATAAGGACGACTCATTAGGAGATCCATTAATAAATGATTATCATGCAGTCGGAATTGGAGCAACAACTTTTGAAGAATTAAAAGTAATTTATGATATGACAGCTAAAATTAATGATGTATTAAAATCTGTATTTAAAGAACAAAACATAAACTTAATTGACTTTAAGATTGAATTTGGTAGATTACCTGATGGAACAGTAGTTTTAGCAGATGAAATTTCACCAGATACTTGCAGATTCTGGGATGCGACTACAGGAGAAAAATTAGATAAAGATAGATTTAGAAGAGATTTAGGTAATGTTAAAGATGCCTATGTTGAAATTCTTAAAAGAATTTCTAAATAATGATGATGAAAGGGTTGTGTAAATGAGTAATCCAAATTTTGAATTAATAATGGATCCAAGTAATGATAAATTCAAGGATGAGTGTGGAGTTTTCGGCGTTTATGCCAATAATCCTATAGATGTTGCATCAATGACTTATTATGGACTTTATGCCCTTCAACATAGAGGGCAAGAAAGTGCAGGAATAGCAGTTGCTGATGGCGAAAAAATTGACATACATAAAGGTTTAGGTCTGATTACAGAAGCATTTAAACAAGATGATTTAGAAAAATTAAAGGGTCATATAGCTATAGGTCATGTAAGATATTCAACTGCTGGAGGAAAAGGAATTGAAAATGCGCAGCCAATACTCGCTTCATCAAAAATGGGTCCAATAGCTATGGCTCATAACGGAACTTTGGTAAATGCTGATGTAATAAAAGAATTGCTTGAAGATGGAGGACAAATTTTTCATACTTCAACAGATTCAGAAGTAATTTCTTGCCTTATAGCAAGAAGTGCAAAAAAAGGCTTTGCAAAAGCAGTAGTTGATGCTATGTCAGCTATTAGAGGATCATTTGCATTGACTATTATGTCAAAGGACAAATTAATTGGAGCAAGAGACCCTCATGGAATTAGACCACTTTGTCTTGGTAAAATTGAAGAAGGATATGTATTAGCTTCAGAAAGTTGTGCGCTTGACGCAATAGGAGCTGAACTTGTAAGAGATATAGATCCAGGAGAAATAGTTATAATAGATGCAGAGGGTGTACATTCATATAGATATTCTGAAAATACTCAATGTCAAACTTGTGCTTTCGAATATATATATTTTGCTAGACCGGACTCAAGAATAGATGGACTTGAAGTTCATACAACTAGAGTAAAAGCAGGAGAACAACTATTTAAGGAACATCCAATAAAAGCAGACCTAGTTATTGCTGTCCCAGATTCAGGAATACCAGCAGCTATAGGATATGCAAAGGCATCTGGAATACCTTATGATACTGGATTTATTAAAAATAGATATGTTGGAAGAACTTTTATATCACCATCTCAAGAAATAAGAGAAAGAGCAGTTGCTGTAAAATTAAATCCATTAAAGGTAAACTTAGAAGGCAAGAGCGTTATACTTATTGATGATTCAATAGTAAGGGGGACTACTTCAAAACATTTAGTTGAATCTTTAAGACGTGCAGGGGTAAAAGAAGTTAGCTTCTTAATTGCATCACCAGGTGTTAAGTATCCATGTTACTTTGGAATAGATACACCTTATAGAAGTGAGCTTGTTGCTGCTAATAATACTGTGGAAGAAATCAGAGATATGATTGGAGCAGATTATTTAGGATACTTAAGTGAAGATGGCGTTTATAAGAGCTGTGAAGGAAAAGAAGGATTCTGTATGGGATGCTTTAATGGAGTTTATCCAGTTGCAGCACCAGTAGAAAACCAAGTACAATAAAATATCTAAAGATCATCTTGAAAGGTAGGAATTAATAAATGATTACTTACAAAGAAGCCGGAGTTAATATAGAAGAAGGATATAAATCAGTTAAATTAATAAAAGAATATGCAGCTAGAACTATGAGCAAGTATGTTTTAAATGGACTTGGCAGTTTTGCAGGAATGGTTGAATTACCATCAGGGTATGAAAAACCAGTTTTAGTTTCAGGAACTGATGGAGTAGGAACTAAGCTTGAAATCGCATTTAAAAATAAGAAATACGATACAGTTGGAATTGACTGTGTTGCTATGTGTGTAAATGATATTTTATGTCACGGAGCAAAACCATTATTTTTTTTGGATTATATAGCTTGTGGAAAGTTAGACGCAGAAGTTGCATCAGATTTAGTTAAAGGGGTATCAGATGGTTGTGTAGAGTCTGATTGTGCTTTAATTGGAGGAGAAACAGCAGAAATGCCAGGTTTTTACTCTGATGGTGAATATGATATGGCAGGATTTGCAGTAGGTATTGCAGATAAAGACAAAATCATAAATGGTAGTAATATTAAAGAAGGCGATAAATTAATAGGTATTGCTTCTTCTGGTGTTCATTCTAATGGTTATTCATTAATCAGAAAAGTATTTCCTGATTTAAATGAAGAATTTAATGGTGAAGAAGTTTGGAAGACATTAATTACTCCAACTAAGATTTATGTTAAGCCTATACTTAAATTATTAGAAAGCTATGAAATTAAAGGAATGGCTCATGTTACAGGTGGCGGATTTATTGAAAATGTTCCAAGAATGTTCAATGGTGGGGATTTTACAGCTGTAATTAAAAAGGAATCATATCCACTTCCAGCTATATTT
>JAKBFR010000051.1 GCA_021837545.1 Bacillota bacterium
GAAGATGTAAGTTTCAAGGGACAGATTAATAAGAGTATTGTATTTAGTGGTGTATTAACCTTAGCAATAGTAGCAGTGATAAGTTTGATTTTATCAAAGCAATTTTCTGAACCTATAAAAGCAGTTGCAAAAACTTCTGTGAGTTTATCAAGAGGAAATTATGACTCAAGATCAAATATAAAAAGCAGTATTGAAGAAATTAGAAATTTAACTGAGAGCATAAATTCTTTAGGGGAGAAACTAAACAGTCAAGATTTACTCAGAAAGCGGCTCATTTCAGATATATCTCATGAAATAAGAACACCTCTTAATGTACTGCAAAATAATTTAGAAGCAATGATAGATGGAATTATACCTGTAACACCTGATAAACTTAATAACTTAAATGATGAGGTAATAAGATTTGGTAAGCTTTTAAATAACTTAAATGCACTAAAGGAAATGGAGTCAGATGAAATAGCCCTTAAATTAGGATTAGTTAATATGGATGAGCTTCTTTCAACTGTAATTAGTGATTTTTCTATTGCAGCTGATGAAAAAAATATAAAATTAATTATTAATAAAGAAGAAAATAAGAATTTTACAGTATTAGGTGATTACGATAAATTAAAACAAGTGTTTATAAATCTCATATCTAATGGAATTAAATTTACTAATGCTAATGGAACAGTATGGACCAATATAAGTAGTGATGAAGATTCTGTTATTGTACAAATTAAAGATAATGGTATGGGTATTAAAAAAGAAGATTTGTCTTTTATTTTTGAAAGAATGTATCGTGGAGATAAAAGTAGAAATAAAATTGAAGGTAGCGGAATTGGACTTACTCTGGTAAAGAAAATATTAACATTGCATTCTGCAACTATTGATGTAGAAAGTAAGGAAAATAAAGGAACTATATTTACAGTATACATAAGTAAAAATAGTGAAATTAATTAAAACAATTGTAGTTAATATAAATGTGGCAAGCATGCATAGAAGTATAGTAGAAAAAATATATAAATCTGGATTTACTGATGTAAAGGTAAATCCAGATTTATATTGTTATATGGTAAAAAATAGTTATTATTAATTAAAAATAATCAGTATAAAAGCTGAAACTCTAATTATTAAAATGTAGTTAATAGTCAGAGTTTATTTTTAGGAAGAGAATAATTATTAAAAAAAGATAAATCTACATAATATCTTCACAGTTATAAAGTATATTACAAGTAGGAGAAATAATTATGTAAGAAATAAGAAATAAGAAATAAGAAACAATGTAGCAATTTCGAATTTATAAATAATCAATAATGAATACATATCTTTAAAGGGGTGATCACTATTAAGAAGATTAACAGGAAATATGTTTTAACTATACTTTTAACATTTATATTTACATTTTCAAGTGTATCCTTAGACGCCCTATCATTTATAGGTATAAATACATCTAGTAGTACAATAGCTTTTGCTAAGTCAAGCAGTAGTGGTAGTAGATCAAGTTTTAGTAGCAGCAAATTTAGTTCTAGCAGTTCAAAATCAAGTAGTGGATTTAGCTCAGGATCTTTTGGCAGTTCTGGTTCATCGAGTAAATCCTCAACTGGTACAAGTAGTGATTCGACTAGCTCAAAAAGTGGAGAAGGATTTAAATCTGGGAATTATTCTACAACTGATAAAAATAAAACCGCTGATTCCTCAGCTTCTACCAATACAAATAGTAATAAAGACAATAATACTCAAACATATAACACTGGTCCTAGCAGAAATTCATTCTGGCCATTCTTTGGTTGGGGAGGTGGATATTTCTACAGACCGTTTTATTTTGGTTCAACTTCAAGCTCATTAATTAATGCTTTAGTTTTAGCAGGGATATTTGTACTAGCGATTATACTAATAAAAAAATATTTAAATAATAAAAGGAAATAAAAAAATTTTTGGAGGTAATAATATGGGAATTTTTACAAGAATGTCAGATATGATTAAAGGAAAGGTAAATAATACATTAGATGAAATGGAAAATCCAATTGAATTATTAGATCAAAAATTAAGGGATATGGATGAACAATTCAATAAAGCTAAATTAAGTTCAGCTCAAATTTTAGGTAATGTTCATGAAATAGAAAAGAATTTAACTGTTGCTAAAAAGGAATCTGAGGACTTTGATCAAAAAGTAAAATTAGCGATAAGTAAGGGAAACGAAGATTTAGCTAAAAGAGCTTTAGCAAAAAAAGTTGAAACAGATAAAAAGATTTCTTCTTTGCAAGCAAGCTACGATAATGCCAAAGTTCAAGCTGATACCTTAAAAGCAAATCTACGAGCTCTAGAAGAGGAAATAACAAAAACTAGAAATTATAGAGATGAAGCTGCTGCAAGATTCGCAAATGCTGAGGCTTCTCAAAAAGTTAATGAAGTTCTAGCAAATGTACAAACTAAGAGTAATTCAATACAAATTGACAGCATAGAAAGAAAAATTCAAAGAAAAGAATCACTTGCTCAAGGATTAGGTGAATTAAGAGGTTTAGATAATTTCGATAGCGAATTTGAGAAATTAGATGAAGTTGACCTAGATCTTGAATTAGCAAAATATAAAAATAACTAGGGGATAAAGTATGGATAATGATAAAGATATTGATTTTATCAACGAAGAAAGAAGGTATTGGGGAAAAATTTATACCGATGTAGCTTATGCAATAAGTGAAATATCCCCTTTCATCTCAGAAAAAGATTTGAAGATAAGGAAATACTTTGCTAAGGCATCAATACTTCAAGAATATACTAAACTTTTAGATTCTGCTGAAGCTGAGTGCAAAAAGAAATCTTTATTTTCAAAGTTAAAATCTAGTCCAAGTATTAATTTACTTCAAGATTTTAAGACTAAAAATAGGGAGAATTTTAAGCAATTAGAAAAATGCTCTCACTGTGAATGTTTAAATTGTGCATTTGATTGTAATTTTAAAAAATGCTCAAGCTGCAGAAGTGAATCTTTGATTTGCTCCTGCGATAAAGAAAAAGTTAATGTAAGAAAATTTGATGATTTTACATTAGACCTTACTAACAATGATACTGGAATATCTTCAAAGTATAGTGTTTTAGCTGTAGTTGAAGATTGTACTTTAGATAATCTATATATTCTATTAGAAAATTTTAATAATTCTAATGATAAGTTAGTATTATACTATTATCCAGGAATTAAAGAAGATTCCTATGATGAAATAACTAATCCTAAGGAATTTGACTTCATAGTTGAAACATACCAAAGCGTAGAATAATTATTTATATTATGTAAAAATGGAAGTCGAGGTTATGTTTTTATCAAAACTTATGAAGAACATTTGAGAAATATTTAAAAATATATTAAATAGTGATATTAGATGCTGTGGCATAACTCCTTAGAAAGTTGTGTTACAGCATCTTTTTAATTTCATGATAAAATTATTATATTAGTCATCAAAATAAGAAAAAGTTGGTGCATTTCTATCATATTCTTATCTAAACCTTGGGGGGAAGAAAATTCTTTTTTAAAAATTATTTCCTCTAAGTTCAGCAATTCTAGTTACTCCAACATATATGTCTGAAATTTTATACCATGTTGCATAATCAACAACTCCAGTTTGAGGTAAGTTAAGTATTCCTTGAAATAATTTAACTGCTTCGGCTGTCTTAAACTCGAATATTCCATACTTAGATAATTTGGGGATAAAAGGATAATTTTAAAGTATTTAATTTAAATATTCTATTTTTAGTATTATTGATGGAGTAAATATCTTGATTTATAAATAAGTTCACTAAAATACTTTTATATTGTCTAATATCCTCATAAAATCTTCATAACTTTTTATTATAATAACTATATTAAAAAGGTTTTTGATTAAGATAAGTTTTTGTAATTAAATATTATAATAAAGAGGTGAGAAGCATGACTATTAAAAAAGAAATTATAAATGTTCATAAAACAGGCTATAATACTAAATGTTCAAATAATAAAAAATACATAGGAGTGCTTGTTATAGCTACAGCTATTTTATTACTTAGCAATTTTATCTCAGGCTTTGATATGAGCACAAAATCAGAACAAATTTTATCAGGAAGTAAGGCTAATGCATCCCAAGTAAATATAGCTAAGACAACTATTGAAAATGGAGTTCAAGTAATAAGATTGACTGCAGATAATAATGGCTATACTCCTAATGAGATTTATGTTAAAAAAGATATTCCAGTTAAGTTGATAATTGAGGGAAATCAGCTGAATTCGTGTAATAATGGTGTGGTAGTACCAGCTTTAAATATAGAGAAAGATTTAAAACCGGGAGAAAATATAATAGAATTTACACCAAAAGATGAAGATATAAACTTTAGCTGTTGGATGGGAATGATAAAAGGAGTAATTAAAGTTACAGATAATATTGATTCTATCAATACACCTAAAAAATATTAATCACTACAAGGATTTATACTATTAGTACTTTGCATTCATAGAAACTAGAATTGGTTTTGCAAATTTAAGATGTTTATATATTTGTGTTTCATTATATCCACATAAAATCTTCATAACTTTTTATTATAATTAATAATATGTAAAGATTATTATGATTAAAATATATTACTAAAATAAAATGAAGTAATTTAGTGGAGGAAAATATGAGCATTAAAAGAGAAATTATTAAAGTATATGACATGACATGTAATTCCTGTGAAGGGAGGGTGGAAAGAGCATTAAAGAAGGTTGATGGAGTTGTAAATGCAATGGCTAGCTATAGCTCTCAACAAGTAACTGTTGAATATGATAGTGAGCTTTGTACAAAAGAAAAGTTAAAGGAAGCTATTAATAAAGCTGGTTATAGTACAAAAAGTTCAAATAGTATTAAGTTTGCAGGCTTTTTTATTGTAGTTGCAGCTATTTTACTCATTGGTAACTCTACATCAGGTTTTGATATGAGTGCTAAGCTAAATAATGCATCTTATATCGTGTTATTTGTTGTTGGTATGCTTACGTCTATCCATTGTGTTGGTATGTGTGGTGGAATAATGCTTACACAAAGTTTATCTAAAAACAGTATTGTAAATGAAAAGCAGAGTAAATTAAAGACTCTAATGCCTGCAATTTTATATAATGCTGGAAGAGTAACTTCATATACGATTATAGGTGGTATTGTAGGGGCTCTAGGTTCTGTATTATCATTATCACTTAATGTGAAAGCAGGACTTCAAATATTTGCAGGATTATTTATGGTAATAATGGGTCTAAATATGACTGGTTTCTCTATATTTAGAAAATTTAATATTAAATTACCATGGTCTTCATGTAAGATAAAAAATAAACCTAAGGCTCCTTTTTTAGTTGGAATGCTAAATGGATTGATGCCTTGTGGACCATTACAAACAATGCAGCTTTATGCATTAGGTACTGGTAGTGCAGCAGCTGGAGCTATATCAATGTTTTTATTTTCACTCGGAACAGTTCCATTGATGTTAGTATTTGGAGCAATATCAGGGTTTTTAAGCAAAGGTTATACAAAACAACTTCTAAAGTTTAGTGGAATTTTAGTAATAATACTTGGAATAATAATGGGAAACAGAGGTCTTGCTCTTGCAGGGGTTGGAGTTCCTAGTATTAATACAGTAACACAAAGTCTTTCAGGCAATGAAGCTAAGGCAGCTACGTCAAATATATCTAAACCAACTATAGAAAATGGAGTCCAAATAATAAGAATGACAGCAGATAGCAACGGTTATACACCTAATGCTTTTTATGTTCAAAAAGGTATGCCTGTTAAATGGATAATTACAGGTAGTCAGCTTAATTCCTGTAATAGTTCAATAGTGGTACCTTCTTTAAATATAGAAAAAAAATTAAATTCTGGTGAAAATATAATAGAATTTACTCCAGGAGACAAAGATATAAATTTTAGTTGCTGGATGGGAATGATAAGAGGGGTGATAAAAGTTACCGATAATCTTGATTCTGTAGATACATCTAAAGCAGATCCATCAATTCCAGCACCAAGCAGCGGAATGAGCTGTTGTGCAACTGGAACTACAAGCAGTGCACCGCAAACTCCAAGTATATATGGTGATGACTTAAGTAAAGTTTCTACTGATAGATTAGTTAAGAAAGCTAGTATTTCAGGAGATACTCAAAGTTTAAATATAAAAGGAACTGGTTATGAGTTTGAACCACTTGTAATAGTAGTAGAAAAAGGAATAAAAACAAAACTATCTATAGACCTTAGTTTATTTGATAACCCAAATGGTACTTTTGATATATTAAATGCAGAAAGTGGTAAGCAAATAAGCAGTTTTATTGGTAAAAAAGGTATTGTAAATGTAGAGTTTAAGATAGATACAAGTGGAACGTATCTAATTGTTAAAGATAATGTAGCAGCAGTAGGAATTGAAGTTACAGATTCATTAAAAACTGTGAACTTAGAAGATGTTCGTAAAAAATTAATAACTGGATAAGTTTGATTAGAAAAATTAGAAGTTGATATCTGCTAGATTAGTTAGATATCAACTTTTTAATGCAGTCAGTATGGATAAAAGATTTGGTAATACATATAATTAAATTTTTCATTAGATTCATATTTAGGCACAATCAAAACAACAACAAGTCCATATGCTAGCCTATTTTCCATCATAGGGAAGCTCGACTCGTATACACTCGCTATGATCACAATCCACCTCCGGTAAATATCTAGTGTAAGGGACAGTATAAGTCTGTTATATAGTATTTTCCACATCGTTTATATATAAACAATGTGGAAATAAAAAAGAACTTATTAAAGCTTGTACGCTTTTACTAAGTTCTTTTTATGTATTTATTCAATCTCAACATTATTTATGTATTGTATCTTCTTCAAATTCTCGCAATTGCATTTCATACATAATATCAATTTTAGTGAAAGGCAATTTTACTCCAAATTTCCACAACTTCATAATTTCTTCAAAATTATCTTGTATCTCTTGTTTTATTGATTTATTAACTGGTAATGGTTTTCCATTTTTAGTTTTTATATCCTTTTAATTAAATAATTATTCTTTTGTTTAAATTTTCATTTTTAAATATTATACGCAATGTATTATTTTTTCTTTTTATATATTATGCCCACTTTACAACGTTTTATATAATCTTCCCCTTAGAATTTCTAATTGCTCTTTAAGTTTTTTATTTTCTTCTTGTAATTCTTTAATCTTTTTATCCTTAGCCATTATAATAATATCTTTTGATTTATCAGTTTTATCATATTTAAGCCTTTGTTTTATGACTTTTTCGTTCTGCTTGTCTCTAAGTTCTTCAATTCTTTGTTTGATTTCAGCATTATTATATAGAAAAGTTTTAGATACACTACTTAGGTTAGATACACTATTGAAATTAATTTTCTGTTCGCCAAGCGACAGCTCTCGGATGGCTTTATCTACTTTTTCTAATGTTATCTTTGCTTTATTTTTAGCATATTCATTTAAACCTTTAGTATTTCTAGACATCTACGCATCCTCCCTTGACTTACCATTCTTATGAAGTATCTTTTGATCTTTAACTCTTATTAATGTATCTTCTAATAACTTTAAATAAGTTTTATTCTTTTCAGCCCATAACTCTCTACCATATCTGTCACTAATATTAATTTGCTTTTTAACACTTTCAATTTCTTCCTCGTATTCAGGGATATTCTCTGCTGTAGTACAGAAACTTGCACAAGTTAAACAATGATTCATTTGTTGTTTACAAGGCAATTTAGAAGGTTTAAAACATACTCCAAATGGAACTCTAACAGCATCTAAATTCTTTTTAACATATTCATATCTAATTAGATTTTCACCAGTATCAGAATTTAAATCAACTCTTTCAAGTTTGTTAGTTTTACTATCTAATTTAAATAAATCTAAATCTTCAGTATTTTTCCATTTTTCATAGAGAACATTTTCTGTTACATTTGCGTAATGTACTGTCATTTGAAGACTTTGATGACCTAGAATTTGTTGTATGATACTAATTCCCATTCCTTGTTCAACATATTCTTTAGCTCTTGTATGCCTTAACGAATGAAGTTTAAAATGATATAATTTACCGTTAGCATCTCTAATATCTTTTTGTTTGATTAATCTTTTAATTGTTAGCATTAAGGCTTGTTTACTCAACGGGTTACCTTTAAATTTCCCTTCATAAGTGTTAAATAAATACTTTTTAGGGTTATTATTTTCTGTGCTCAGTTCTTTAGCCTTATCAATAGATTTTTGAATCATTTCTGCAACCTTATCTCTGATAGGTATTTTAAGTTGTGCTATACCTGTTTTCGTTATTTCACCACAAAGATAGTAATTATAGATTTTCTCTTTTCCATTCCATATTTGTTCTAAGCAATTATAATATCTTAGATTCATTATATCAGCGCCACGCCAACCTGTTTCTCTTAATAAAATATAAACAGGTATATATTGTGGTCTATCCAAACACATAATATTATTATCTAATTGCTTTAATATAGGTTCTGGAATAAACTTAGCCCTTTTTATGACATCTTTACGTAATTCTCTTTTGGGAATATCATCTTGAAATATTAAAAATGAGACTTCTTTCTTAGGTGCTTTATCATATTGAGCCATTTGAATATACTCTAAAAATGTTCTAATATAGGATACATATTTGCTTGTTTCAGTAATATTTTTATTTTTTCTTTCATTTCCTAAATAATATAAGAAATTTTCTATATCAATTCTACATAAATTTTCAACAAAACCATCATTACAACCATCTGAGTAGAAATATCTAAAGAAGTATTTCAAATTAACTAAAATATTGTAACAATGGCTCCAACTTTTCTTAGTTATTATACTTTTAAAATATCTTTTTACTGTTTCTCTATAATAAACTGGAATTTCAATAAAATTCAAACCATTAGTTTTTCTAGTTAATGTGGCACTAACTTTAGCACCTCTGATATTTTTTGCATGCCATATATCTTTTTCAGTTTCTTCTCTATCATCATAGAAATTTTTAATAAAGTCAGATATTAAATAATGTATTCTCCAGTATATACCATTACAAGATAAGTTACCTTTCGATGTTATTTTAAATCCACTTTGCAAAATAAATATTTTCCACTTCATAGGTTCAATATCTATATTATTAAATGATCTCTTATCTTTTAAATTAGTATCTATATATTTAAATAAATACTTTATAGCTGGCAGATATGCATTGAACAAAGCACTTAAAGATACATATTCGTTTTTTAAAGAGTAAACTAAATAGTATTTAACTTCATTTTTTAAGATTTCATTTTTCACATAATCGAGTTCAATGTTTTTTATAAAAACTTTATATTTAGGATTTTCAAATACTTCATCATTAATATTCCAAATATCATTTTCTAACCAATATCCATCATCTTGTTTAAGATATTCAATTATTTCCTCATGCTTGCTTTGTTGACCACTTTTAATCGCTTGTATTTTCACACTATTCATCTCCTTCGTTATAAATATCTAAATTTAAATTAAGTTGAGTTTTATTAAATTCTTCCGTTATTTCTTTATCCGAAGGGTGTATATAGGTGTTCATAGTAGTATAAATATTTTTATGGCCAGCTCTTATTCTTAACAGTTCGGGCTGCCAACCTGCCATTCTAAGGACAGTTAGTGAACTATGTCTAAACATATGCGGCGTAACGTATATACCAGTTTTCTTTTTCAATGTTCTAAATAAATTATCAACATCAATATAGTTCATTGGTCTATATCTATGTTCACCACTTATTTTTATAAATACATGATTAGTTTCAACTTCCTCAGTATGATATTCGGCTATATATTTCATAAATATATCATCTAAATTTTGTGATATATCAATTCTTCTTGGACTTGAAACTGTCTTTATTTCAGCATTATTTTCAAGCTCACCTCGGTCTTTAATGTCAATTATCATATCGCTAATATCAAAGTCTTCAATCCATAACGACAAGGCTTCACCGATGCGTATGCCAGTTTCATATAACAATGAAAGTAGAAATTTATCTCTAAAATTATTGCAAGTATTTATTAGTATTGTTATTTCTTCTTTAGTTAAAGTTTTAGGTTTAGATTTTGGAACTTTAAGCCTTAATATATTACTTGTAATCTTCTTTTGTTCACGAGCTATTCCGTATAAAAATCCTTTGAAATTTCTACTAGGAGCAGATACAAACTTTCTTAGTCTATCTGATACATTATTGCTATATTCTTCATGTCTTAAAATATAATCATAGAAAGCTAAAACTGTATTCACTATTACATTTATAGTTCTTGGACTTCTTGCCGAGTCTACCTTACCAGTTGGTATTACCTTTAAACTCTTATAAGGATTCTGCAACCAATTTACAAACAAAGCCAAATCATCAATAGTCACCTTTTGAAAATCTAATTCTCTTTGTTCTAAATACTCAAAATATAACTTCAAATGTTGACAATACATTCTTAGGGTATTTCTTGCATAGTTTGTGTTATCTTTAAATCTTATAAACTTTAATATTGGTTCTATAGGTAATCCTTCATTATCAGCTACAAAATATCTTTCTTTATCATCTTGTGTTCTTACCTTTACTACTTCCATATTTTTTCTATACACTCCCATAGTATTCTATTATAATTTACTATAAATACTACATTAGTTTAAACTATATATCAAATAAATAATGTTATTTAAAGATAAAAAAATAACATGAAATACTATGAGTACCATGTTGTTATTTACACTATATTCGTTTTATGATGACAAATATACATGGCATTTGGACTTGTTATTTTCTTTCATGTGCATTAAACCTTAAAATAATATTTTTTAATTCATAATTATCTTCATCAAATCTTCATATTATTTGTTTAAAATGTATACATGAGGAGGGGTTAAATTGAAAAGTTATAGTATGAGCTTTAAGCAGAAAAATATGCTCTGTCATAGGTGCTTAATGAATGTAGTGAAAACTCTTAGTTCAGTTGAAGGTCTAGAAGAAATTAATGTTGATTTAGAATCAAAAAAAATAAAAATAACTTATAAAGATGAGGATATATCAAAAGATGATATTAAAGATATTGTAAATAAATCAATTTTGAGTGGGAAAGTAGTTAAACTTACTCATTAAATGTAATTAAAATATAGGGAGGAATTTATTATGAATTGTCATGGAAATAATAAAAATGGAGAAAACAAAAAGCACAATCCAATGAAGCATATGTTAATGATGGTACTTTGTTGTGGATTGCCTTTACTAATTATAGTGGCACTTCCTTTTATAAATATTGGAGGAGGTTTTAAAGCAGCAATAGGGGGAATAGCACCTTTTATATGTCCTATAATGATGGTATTTATGATGGGGATGATGTTTAAAGATAGCAAGCATGGAAGTTGCTGTAGTGAAAAGAAAGAAGTCAATGAGAACCAAAGAAAAATAGAACAATAGTCTGATAAAATTATTTTTATATAAAAATAAAATAAGAAGATTGATAAAAGGAAGTTAATCAATAATGTATGTTATGGATTAACTTCTTTTTGCTATTAAATATTTATATAGCTATATTTGAAAAATAATTGTTAATTGAAATAAATCTACATAATATCTTCATAAATTTAAGCTATAGTACAAATATAACATATAGCAAACGAGGAGGAATTATTATGCACGCAATAAGTAACAATTTAGCAATGTCAAATTTACAAGTAAATTACAACAAAAATCAAATGGGGCATGATATGTCTAAAATGAATGAAGTTGCCGGTAAAGATCAAATGAAAACAAATTGTGATATGAAAGGAATGCACGGAAATCCTACATCATCATCTGCTAAAAGTGATACTAGTAACAAGGCTGTTGATAGTAATTTAGGAAGAGTCATTGATGCTCAAGTATAAATTATAATATATTGCTTTAAGGTGATTTCTGTAATGCACAGAAGTCATCTTTTCAATTACATTGATATTTATAGTTAGTATAGTTTAGTATTACTTTCAAATAATTAAGTGTTTAATATTACCAATGATAAAGTTAGAGGAGGTTTTTACTTTGAAGAAATTTACTATAGGTATAATAGTAGCATCAATAGTATTTACATTAAGTCTTTTATCAATTAATTCATATGTAAAAAATAATACAAACAATTTTATATATAATAATAAATCTAATAAAGTTGATAGTTTGGCACAAACAACAAGAAATATTGATTCAAATGATTTATTAAAACATATTGGAATTGTTAAATTATATAACGGAGAGTACATAATAGTATTACATGATATTCAAGAGCAAGATATTATAGATAGAATCAGTAATATAGAGGCAAATCAAGTAGATGAAGAACCTAGAAATAGTGAAATTGTTAAACCAATACAAAGAACAATAGTAAAAGATGATTTTGGATTAGAAAATATAAATCAAAATAATAATATTACTGTAAATGATCCGGGATACAAGTATGAGTGGGATATTACTTATACAGAAGCTGATAAAGCATGGCCTTTGATAAATCAAAAAAGAGAGGTCAAGGTAGCAGTTCTAGATACAGGAATAGATTATACCCATCCAGATTTGGAAAATAGAGTGTCAGTAGAAGATGGTTATAACTTTGTAGATAATAATTATGAGACAATGGATGATAATGGGCATGGGACTCATATATCAGGCATAATTGCAGCGCAAGCTAATAATGGAATTGGCTTAGTAGGTATAACAGGAAATTTAGATGTAAAGATTCTTCCAGTAAAGGTATTAGATGAAAGTGGATATGGAGACACAATCAATATAGTTAAAGGAATTATATATGCTGTAGATAGTGGAGCAGATATAATTAATCTAAGTCTTGGAGTCCAAGCAAAAAGCGAATTAATTGCAAAGGCAATAGAGTATGCAAAGAGTAAGGGGGTATTTGTAGTAGCTGCTGCTGGTAATGATAATGAAAATAGTGATAATTTTAGTCCGTCAGGAGATGGTGCATTTACAGTAGCTGCAATGAACTATAATTATAGGAAGGCTTATTTTTCTGACTATGGTGATTCTATAAAAGTTGCTGCACCAGGCGTACAGATATTAAGTACAGTTCCAGGTGGTTATGAAGCATGGGATGGGACAAGCATGGCAGCTCCAGTTGTATCGGGTATTGCAGCTATGCTCAAAGCTGAAAATCCTCAGTTATCTCCAAATGAAATGGAAGGCATTTTAGATAGTACAGCTACAGATATTATGTATAAAGGTAAAGATCAAGAATCAGGATATGAACTTGTAAATGCCTATAATGCTATTAGAAAAGTAAAAGAAATAGAAATATAATAAATATAAATTTATTGAAATACAGGCAGGTGCCTGTATTTTCTACATTATATAGATAATTAACACAGAAAATAGAAGGTATATTTTTTATAATTTAGAAGAAAATAAATTTTGTAATATTAAGTAATCAGGGAGGAATTAACTATGACTAAACTAGTAGATTCATTAATATCTGACGGGAATCCAATGCAATCTTGTATTGACGCCTGTGGTAAATGTGCACAAATATGTCAAGAATGTTTAAATTTATGTTTACAAGAGGCTGATGTTAAAGACAGAAGGAGCTGTATAGAGGCACTACAAGATTGTTCTGAAATTTGTTCTACTTCAGCTTGTTTTATGTCAAGAGGTAGTACAAATACGAAAGATATATGTACTTTATGTTCCTCAATATGTAAAAAATGTGCAACAGAATGTAATATGTTTAAGGAGCAACACTGTAAAACATGTGCTGATACTTGTCTCCAATGTGCTGACGACTGTGAAAAAATGGCTAACATGTAGCGTATAATAATACTTTAATATAAGTTATTATGCATAGGAAGATTATACTTTAATACTAACACTAGAAATCGCTATCAAATTAATGATAGCGATTTTTAGTATTGAGAGTTTTTTGCAAACAGTCAGGATATTATAAATATTTTGTTATATACAAATTGTGAGGTTATTAAAAATACATTTACTAATAATTATTATTAGTAAATAGATTATCTTCATATTTTCTACATAATAAATTTTTATAATAAAAGAGAAAAAGAAACTTATAATTTAAGAAAGGATGAAGAAAATTGATAAGAACAAAATATATAAAACTTATAGTAGCTTTTGCTATATTAACATTATCACTAACAGCTTGTAGTAATACACCGAAAGAAAATACTGCTACAGAACAAAATCAAAATCAAACTGGTGTAGAAGAGAAAACTCATTTTTATTATACTGCTAATGAAAGTGGTAGTGTATCTAAGATAGATGCTACAACCAACGAGGTTGTAGATACAATTAAAGAAGCTGATGGAGCCCCTCATAACGTACAGGTTTCACCTGATGGTAAGGTAGTCGGCTACACATTAGCCGCTAAAATGACAGAAAATCAATCTAAAGATGGAAACATGGATATGAATATGAATGGTTTTGCAGTGTTTTATGACACAGATACGGGAAAACTTATTAAAAAAGTTGAAGTAGGCAAACATCCAGCTCATGTAGTATTTACAGAGGACGGAAAATATGTACTAGTAACTAACAATGAAGATAATAATGTTTCTGTAATTGATGCAAAAACTTATAAGGCAATTAATGCGATAACAGTTGGTAAAGGGCCTCATGGATTCCGTATCTCAAAAGACAGTAAATTTGCTTATGTAGCCAATATGGGTGAAGATACTATTAGTGTTGTTGATATTGAAAATAATAAGGAGGTTAAGAAAATTACAGTTGGAAAAACACCTGTTACAACAGGAATAACAAGTGATGGAAAAACTTTAGTTGCAACTGTAAATAATGAAAATATGCTTGCAATAATCGATTTAGCAACAGATAAAGTTGAGAAAGTGCCAGTAGACAAAGGACCAGCTCAAGTTTATATTGAATCCGATGATAAATATGCATTCGTAGCAAATCAAGGAACTGAAGAGCAACCATCTAATACAGTTTCAAAAATAGATATGGCAACTAAAAAAGTTGTTGCAACAATAGAAACTGGCAAGGGAGCTCATGGAGTAGTAGTTAGACCAGATAATAAATATGTTTATGTTACTAATATGTACGATGGAACTGTAAGTGTTATTGACAATAGTACAGATAAAGTTATTAAGACAACAAAAGTTGAAGGTGAATCAAATGGAATTAGTTACAGATAAATAGCTTATTTGCGTAGTTTTATTAATTAAGCTAATAACATAAAAAAAGTGTATTGAAGTCTAAATAATTAGTCTTCAATACACTTTTTTTATTTCTTTTATGTATTTATACTTTTAAGAATTTAAATAAAGACCACGAGCTTCCAAGGCCTCCAATTAAAATTCCAACTAATATAAATTGCCACTGAAGAGTTTGAGTAATATAAGAAGGGGATAGCAAGTTTACTAAAAGTAAATTCTCATTTATTTTTACAAAAACCAATTTATAAACATAATATAGTAGAATATTAGCACTAATGGCTCCTATTAATCCTATAACTGCGCCTTCGATAATAAAGGGCCATCTTATAAACCAGTCAGTTGCACCAACGAATTTCATAATTCCAATTTCTTTACGTCTTGAATATATAGTTAATTTTATGGTATTGCTAATTAGAAATATTGAAATTGAGACCATTAATATGAATAAAACAATTCCAAACCATTTTACACTTTTTGATATAGAAATTATCTTATCTGTAAACTCTTTATCATTACCAATAGACTCTATACCTTGCATAGTCTTTATTTGACTTATTACCTGTTCAGACACTTGAGGATCTTCCAATTTAATTATATATGAATTGGGTAGTGGATTATGTGAATCACCATAGCCATTTAATAAAGAACTATCGTTTTCAGATATTTGTTCAGTAAATTTCTTCAAAGCATCAGCTTTATCTTCAAATTGAATTTCTTTTACTCCAGAAATTTTCTTTAGTTCTTGTCCTATATTTTCTTGCTGAGTACTATTGATATTTTCTTCTAAAAATGCTTTTATTTCAATTTGTGATTGTACATTACTCATTCCTATATTTACATTTTGCATTAATATAAGGAAAATACCCATTATAAACAATGTTGCAGTCACAGTAACAGAAGAGGCTAAACTTATAGTTTTGTTTCTTCTCAAGCTTTTTATTGCATCTATAATATAATGTTTAAATAAATTAATTATCATAATCGTAAGTCCCCCTAATTTCATCCCTTATTATCGTTCCATTTTCTATGGCAATTACTCTTTTTCTCATGGTATCTACAATATCTTTTGCATGAGTAGCCATAAGTATTGTTGTTCCATTTCCATTTACATTATTAAGAGTATCCATTATTCCCATAGCAGTTTCAG
>JAKBFR010000227.1 GCA_021837545.1 Bacillota bacterium
TTACCAATATCATGAGTGTCACCCTCTATAACTCCAATAACTACCTTAATAGCTTTTCCCAAGGAACTTTTGTCTATAAAAGGTTTTACAAGTTCTAGTCCAGAGTTAAATGCATCAGAGCACATTAAAACCTCAGGCAAGAAATATTCTTCCTCTTCATAAAGTCTTCCTACTTCATCCATACCTGGTATAAGTGCACAGGTTATAGTTTCATAAGCAGGTATGTTCATTTCTAATGACTTTTTACATAATTCTACTACCTTTTCTTCTTCCATTTCAATTAACTCAGCAATAATTTCTTTAAATAAAAGTTCTTTGTTCATCAAAACTCCTCCAATTATATAAGTATTCATTTTAATTATATTTGATAAAATTGTCGAATCAACAACTATAGAAAATTATAATAAGTAAACTTCTAACTATTTGTTTTGTAAATAAGATTTAGTTCTTATAACTGTAATATAATACTTTAAAGCGAATAATGAGCATATGCTGGTAGCTATCCGGCCCTCTTCTGTTATTCTATTTCTAATACTTTGCACTTAAAAAAGTCCCTATAATTTTATTAAAATCATAGAGACTTTTTAAAAGATGCCACTTGCCACGTGGTGGCACTTATTTCTTGCATACATATTAAATTTAAAACATATTAATTTATTATATAAGGATGACTTTCATAGAAAAGAAAATTGATCATTGCATAACCTGAGCTTGCTTACCTTCTAGGCTTTCTAATCTTATTAAAAAGGAGAGTGTTATAAATCATAAAAAACTTTGAAAATATTGAAGAAAAAATCGATGAATTTTTTAAAACTTTGCCCTGTCAATCAACTATACCTTTTCCACCAATAAAAGTTGAAAGAGAAAATTTGGAATATGCAAATTTATTATTAAATGCTTTTGCAAGTAGCGCTGATAGTGAAATACAAGCAATTACTCAATATATATATCACAGTAAAACTATTAGTAATGATACTATATCAAAAGCATTAATGTGTATAGCCTTAGTTGAAATGCGACATTTAGATGCTCTTAGTGAATTGATTCCACTACTAGGTGGAAAACCATTTTATCAAAATTCAAGTAAAAACTTTTGGATGACAGGAAACATAGCTTATGTTGATAAAAATAATATTTATGATAAACAAAGCGATAACACTAAGAATGATAAGTTAAACTTTAGGCATAAGTTAGAAAACAATATTGTTGGTGAAAAAAATGCTATTAACAATTATACTTTATTATTAAAAACAATTAAGGATAAATATATCGAAAAAATAATACTAAAAATAATTTCTGATGAACAAGTTCATATTAAAATTTTCGAAGATCTAATAGAAGAATATTTATAAAATTTTAATTTACGCGAAAGATTCTTAGAATAATCTAAAAAAACGAACGTTTTAGCAAAATTCTAATTAAATAAAGAAATGTACTTAAATTTGAAAAAAATTTAAGTACATTTCTATTATATCGTAAAATTATTTTTTAAATTTAATCATTCCATGTCCAATGTCCATTATCATGGCCTTTTCCGTGGCCCCTTTCCTTTTCTTTACTACTAGTTATTTGCACTTTACAGCTGGCCTTTGCTCCACTCTTTGTTGTAACTGTTATTACAGCATTTCCTTCTTTTCTTCCAAAAACCCTTCCATCTTGAGTTACGGAGGCAACTTTCTCATCACTTGATTTCCAAGTTAAACCTATATTTTTTGAATTTCCAGGAGTAATTATAGGTGTAAGTTTTTCAAATTTGCCCTTCTTAATTTGTATTGATGTTTTATTTAATCTTATTTTTAAAGTTTCTTTATTTTTATTCTCTTTTACAGTTATAATGCATGTGTCCTTAAAGTAACCATCATTTGTTGTAGCGGTTATTATTGCTACACCTACAGCCTTTCCAATTACTTTTCCAGTTGAATCCACTGATGCAATATTACTATTAGTAGATTCAAAGCTAACTGATTTATTTGTTGTATTTGCTGGTGCTATTGATGCCTTTAAGATTATTGAATTGCCTACTTCTATTGATGAGCTAGTTTTATCCAAGGTTATCCCAGTAACAGGCAACCTTTTTACAAGCACTGAGCACCCTGTAACTAATTCTCCATCAACAGTTTTAGCAGTTACATAAACTGAACCCTCTGCTTTAGATGTTAATTTTCCATTTTGACTAACCTCTATAATACTTGGATTGCTTGATGTCCAAACTATAGCCTTATTAGTAGCCGTAGTTGGGGCTACAGTAGCATATAGTACTGCTGTTTGATTAATATCCATTGTTATTGACGTTTTATCAAGAGTTATTCCTGTAACAGGAATTCTTTTTACAACAACTGTACATCCTGCAACTAATCCTCCATCAACTGTTGTAGCAGCTACATAAACTGCTCCCTCTGCTTTAGAAGTTAATATTCCCTTTTGACTAACTTCCACAATACTTGAATTGCCTGATGTCCAAACTATGGCCTTATTAGTAGCTGTAGTTGGGTATACAGTAGCATATAGCACTGCTGTTTGATTAATATCCATTGTTATTGACGTTTTATCAAGAGTTATTCCAGTTACAGGTATTTTTTTTACAACAACCGTACACCATGCAACTATTCCCCCATCAACTGTTGTAGCTGATATATAAACTGCTCCCTCTGCTTTAGAAGTCAATATTCCATTTTGATTGATTTGAACAATACTTGAATTGCTTGATGTCCAAACTATATTCTTGTTAGTTGCTGTAGCTGGGGCTACAGTAGCATATAGTACTGCAGTTTGATTAACATCCATTGTTATTGACGTTTTATCAAGAGTTATTCCCGTTACTTTTGTTCCACCTTGTGGAACTTGTTCTGAGCCTACACTTCCTGGTGTTGGACTTTGATTTAGAGCTAGTCTAAGCATGTCAAAGCCAGTTTCAGCATACTTATAAGTTATACCTCTCTTAGCCTGAAAATCACTAGCATAATACTGTGCTTTTACAACTACCGTGTCATCATCCTTAGATAGCATTATACTTGTAGTTGAGTTATTACTTAACACTTCATCAACAAATGGAAGTGTCATATATTTATCAGCAGTAAGTGCTGTGCTGTAAAAAGTGTTGAAATTATCAAGAGTAGTGGTGCCTTTTGTGCAAACCACTAATATTCCTTTTGGTGCTATAACCTTTGAAGTACTAATATCAATGTTTTGTAAGGGCAATTTATAATCCTTTAGGTCTATATTTTTATCACTGTTATTATATAATTCGATATACTCATAGGCATCATTACTAGTCTGAGACATAGGCATTACTTCAGTAATTAATAGTTCTTGAACACTCGAAGTTGCGTATGCATTTCTAGTAAATATCTGATTTA
>JAKBFR010000002.1 GCA_021837545.1 Bacillota bacterium
TCTATCGATTCTTATTTTTTTTGCATATTTCATAATAGTTATTCCCATATGTTTTTTAAAACAATCAGATATATAACCCTCAGATAAATTTACTTCATTAGCTAATTTCTTTAAAGATATTTGGCTTTCTATATTAAGATGCAAGTGTTTTAAAATTCTGTTTAGAACAAAATTATCTTTTACTTCAACATCATTAATAAGTAAGTTAATATAAGTATCTATCATTTTTATTTCAAGTGCTTGAAGTTCGTTTAGAGTATTAAGCGATGGAATTAATGTATAAAATTTATTGTATATAGGGTGAAGGTATTTTGTTAGAATACCATTTTCAACTATTTCTCGTGTATACATGGCATTCCAGATAATTAAATTGTTTTTTTTATCTTGTATTGATATGTTTTCTGATATTTCTTCTAAGTGTTTTTCTTTAATTATTTCTATAATTTGTGGCTTTGCTCTAAGTTTAATAAGAAAAGAGATATCATTACTAAAAAGATTAGAATCTGATTTAAAAGGATGATAATTTTCTGTGAATGAATTATCCAAATAGTCACTCCTTTAATTAAAGTAAATTAATTTGCTGAAATTGCAGTATATATACATATTATATTAAATATGTACAAGTAAAATCAAATATATTTGTTGTAATTACTATAGAAATTAATAAAAAGTAAAAGTTCTGGTTGAAGAAATAGTGATAGGAATTATTTTGGTGATATCATAGTAAATTAAATATAAACTAATTAGTAAATAATAGATAATAATATAGATAAATTCCAGTTATAGTATTATAATTTAACTGTATAGATAAATAAAAATAATGAGTTTGGGAGGAAGAAAGATGAAAAGTTTAAAGGGAAGTGAAACAGCAGAAAATTTAATGAAATCATTTGCAGGTGAGTGCCAAGCTAGAACTAGGTATACATATTATTCTAGTATTGCTAAAAAAGAAGGATTTGTACAAATTGCAAATATATTTTTAGAAACAGCAGAGCAAGAAAAAGAACATGCTAAAAGATTTTACAAGTTCCTTAAAGAAGATTTTGTTGATGAAGCAATCGAAATACAAGCATCTTTTCCAGTTTCATTTCATCAAGAAACATTAAAGAATTTACTAGCAGCAGCTGCAGGTGAAAATGAAGAATGGACAGAACTCTATCCAAACTTTGCTGAAATTGCAGAAAAAGAAGGATATCCAGAAATTGCAACAGCTTATAGAAGAATAACTGAAGTAGAAGAACGTCATGAAATAAGATACAAAAAACTTGCTAAAAATATTGAAGAAGGAACAGTATTTAAAAAAGATGAAGTAACGCTTTGGAAGTGTGATAATTGTGGATACATATTTGAAGGTAAAGAAGCACCGGTTGTTTGTCCAGCTTGCATACATCCACAAGCATATTTTGAAGTATTTATAGAAAATTATTAATAGAATTTAAAATATATTTGGAACAAGAAAGTAACAGTCTAAACATACAACATATATGTTGTATGGCTTAAACCTAAACCAAAAACTTAATCTATGTTAATGATAAAGTGCCATGAATAACTGCTGTAAGTAGATTTATTCATGGTATTTTATTTTATAAATATAACACAAAATAGAATAGTATAACGACTTATTATTTTTTTGAATGTGTATTATTTCACTTCACTAATTTTAGACAGTTAGTATTTAAAATGATAGAATGTAAAGTGAAACTTTTCAGGTGGAGTTTTTATACTCCAGCTGAATTTAGTTGAACTTATCCAGGAGCGTGCAGCCGTTATCTCACACTTGAAGAAGAGGGAGTATTACGGATGCTAGCTATCGGATAAAAAGGCAAATAAAGTACAAATATAAAAAATTGCTAAGTTAATATATACATAAAAATTTAGACAGATGGTGAGCAAATGATTAAAATAAAATTAGAAAAAAACAAAAGTGGAAAAATAATATTCAAACTAAAAATTGATGATAGCTATAAGGGAAATGTTTTATTTAAGAGAGCACTTATGGAATCGAAAATACTTAAAGGAAAATCTATGTATAATTATGAGGTTCCTTTAAGATTTTTTATTCCCATATGCAATAATATAGATAAGAAAAATCTAATGTTAGATAAGAAAAGTATATTATCTTATTTGGAATTTTCAGATTGCTATGATCAAAATTACTATATGGAAATAGATGCTACGGCGAAATATATGAAAAAGTGGAGAGAAGAAGGTTGCCCGGATATTTATAGAATTACTATAGATCAAGATAATTATGATATAAAAAAAGAGGTGGCTTTTAAGAAACATAAGATAAAAATTGAAGAGTTTACTTTGTAATTTACAAATATAAAATGCAAAGGGATTATCTCAAATTAAAAAAATAATTTGAGATAGGGCATATTTGAAATATACATCGCATCATTTACTTCATGTGCCTATAACTTTGGGTAAATATAAATTATGAACGATAAATTATACTTTCTACTATATTAGTACTTTCTAATGAATTACTAGAAAACATAAATTCATATACAAAATTTGGATTTATACAATTGATTAATAATAAATCATTAGGATTAACTTCAAAGAATTTGTTATTTATAGTAGTTTTAAAACTACCATGTACAACATAAAAGCAAATTGCTACTAAATCTTTATTTAATGAAGTTTCATATTTAAAATTAAATTGCTTTTTAGGACTAATATTTAAATAAATTAATTCACCGTGGTAGTTTTCTTTTGTCATTAAGTTGAAAACAGAGGCACTCCCATAAGTTTTAGTTTTCCAATCACCTTCAAAACTATCTTGTTCAAAGGGATTAAGCAATTTTGTATACTTATCTTCATGGTCAAGAGTGATTTGTCCGTCAATAACCATAAATTTTCTTGATACATTTGGAAGACTACTAAAAGTCGATTGTAATATATCAATTTTAGCAACTCCTAGTCTCCATAAAAAATTTCTACTTACGTAATCAGAATTTAATGGGTATGTTATTAATTCTGTAGCCATACCTCCAGACCAAAATGTTGGTTTGTAATCTTCTTGCTTTATTAATTTAATACTATAGTTCATAAATTAGCACCCCTTTTATTTAATATATATTTTAGTCTATATGCAACATATTCATTATATTAAACAGAATGTGTATAATCAAGGGAGCTTAAGGTATGTAAAAGAAAACTTGTTACCTAGATAAAAGAATATATATAATAAGGTTAAATAAGTAAAATTATGAGTACTAGCTAGATTAGAGAATATGCCAAGCATAAAGTTTTAATATTATCATTGCACATTAAAAAGTTGTTGAAACTCAAATTAAATACGAAATATAATTATATGAGGTGATATTATGGAAATTTTTAATAAAAAAAAGAAATTAAGAAAAGAAATTTTGATAAAACGTAAAAATATAGATATAGTTGAAAAAGAAAAAATGGACACAAAGATATTAGATGAATTTTATGAAAAAAAATATTATAGAGAAGCAAAAAATATATTCATTTATATATCCTATGATTCAGAAATAAATACTAAAGGAATAATAAATAAGGCTTTAAAGGATAATAAAAAAATTTATGTGCCAAGAACAGAATTTAAAACCAGACTTATGGATGCAGTAGAAATCACATCATTAGATAATTTAATTAAAAGTGAATATGGAATATTAGAGCCAGCAATAGAAGAGCCACATATTGATCCTAATGAACTTGATTTAATTGTAGTTCCAGGAGTAGCTTTTGATAGAAATGGTGGGAGAATGGGGTATGGAGCAGGTTATTACGATAGATATTTTAAGAGAATTAGTAAAGATAGAATTAAAAAAATTGCAAAACTAGCATTAGCTTATGATTTTCAAATATTAGAGAAGATACCAATGAATGAGCAAGATGTACCAGTTAATTATATTATAACTGAAAAAGAATTTATACACCGATAAAAAAAGGCGAGAAGCACAACCACTACTATTTAGATTATAAATAAAGAAATAAACAAGCTAACAGTTAAGGATAAAATTTTAAGAAAAATGGAAGTTTATCAATAATTCTAAATTTTAAATTATAGAAAGAGGGGAGGCGATAATTTATGGGCTATGATGAGAGTAACTTTATATATTTAAAAACAACTAGTATGGAAGAATATTATGATGAGTTAGTAAAAGCAGAACATATATGCGAATATTTTCCGATGATTACAAAAATAATCGTTAGAAAAGTAGTAGAAGGAATTCTGAAAAATATAGCAGAAGAACATGATATGGAGAGTAACTTACCTGCATTGAATTTACTTAATAATATTCAATTAAATCCTATTCTTTATTTACCAAAAGAAATTTATAATTATATGAAGATTATATTGGATAATGGCTATGATCATGCTTTTCGTGATAATAAGAATAAAAAGACTTCTAAGCAGACTATAGAAGTTTTAGAAATTATACATAATATTTTGTGCTGGTATCTTAAAAAAATAGAACCACAAAAAATGATATTAATTAAAGACTTAAGTTTTAAGGCTCCAAGTACTATTGAATACCAAGAAAAAGAAATTGATAGAATTAAAGAGGATATTCGATTAAAGGACCATCAGATTAATAATTTAAGGCAGAAGATAATTGAATTAGGTAGTAAATCAAAGAGCGTAAGTGAGTTAAATAAAATTATAATAGCAATAAAGGAAGAAAAATCTTATTTAGAAACAGTAAAGGCTTTATTAGCTAAAAAGATGCAAATACAAAAAAATCAGGTATTGGATATAGAAAAGAATTATAAAATATATTTAAGAAAATTTGATGAGTTAAAAGAAATATGTAAAGAAAATCAAGATTTTCTTTTTAATAAAGAAAGTCAAATTATTAAGGCTGAGATAGAAAAGCAAGAATTGAAGAATTTAGATGAAGAATTAGATGAATATGATGAATCTATAAGAAGAAGAGAGGAATTTCTTGAGGATGAATTAAAAACAGTAAGGAAAGCGTATGAACACATAGTCACCTTAACTAACCAGTATCAAGACATTGTAGAAACTATAGAATTTTCATACGATAAGGAATTAGAAAAAATACTGGAGATACAAAAGAATAATGTCAAAATGGAAATTAACTTTGAAGATAGAATATTTAATGAGAATATAGTAAGTTATACTAAAAACATATCTGAAGCTAAAAAGAAAATAATAATTTTAAAAGAGATATTAAATGATAATATTAAGAGAGAAATTAAGTATGAGCCATTTTATAGAGGATTTCTAAGATTAGAAGATAAACAACTTAGAATTATTTATACAATGATTACCAATAGTAATACTACATCTAATTTTATAAATAAATCTAAGGAATTACTATCAAATTTTAATGAAGACAAATTTTTAGAAGCAATAAATAAGAATCTAGAAGAATTAAAAAACATAGGTGATAATCAAATCCAATTGATTATATATTATAAATTAATGAAATTATCTCGGATTTATTTTGGTAATATATATAATAGAGCACAATTTATACATGTACTAGATAGCATGGTAGATAGAGCATATGAAATTCTAATGGTTAAAAAAGATTTTAATGGTAAGAAAAGAAAGTTAGATGCAATAATTACATATTACTTGGAAAAAATAATTGCAGATTTAAAAAATAAAAATAGCAAGATCAAAATAAGTGAAGAGTTAACAGATAAAATTTATAAAAACATTATAACATTAAAACAAAATGCAGAAAATATAGAAAATGAAAAGATATATTATGATAAATTCAATTTATATAATATGTCAGAGACCACACTTAGAACATTTATAAAATCACAGCCATTTACTTTTTTATCAATAATGGTAGATTTAGGAGGAGTTGCTTCATATAAAGAAATTTCTAGCATTATATTTGAAGTTGAAAATTTGATGGCAAAAAGAACTTCAATTAAAGGGCATAATGAAGAGACGTTGCCAATAAGTTTTTCAAATGGATATTTTATTATTACTTTATTTTTATCTAGTGGAGCTATCTCTTTAAATCAAAAAGAACAAGAAGAATTATTGCCACTATTAATAATGACAATAACGAGTATAGATTTAACAGCAAATGATGGAGATGTTAATTTAAAGAATTACAACAATATTATTAAATTGTGGAAGATTAAGCGACGAAAATATAATGATATGTCTATAGAAAAGGAAGATAAAGAAAGTGAATTAGAGGAATTGATAAAAGAAAATCAGGCATTAAAAATTAATTGTGAAGAGTTATTAAGGACTCGTGATATATTATCTGATAAATATAATAATTACAAAGAAGACTTTAAGAAAATTATAATGAATTCAGACAAAAGAATTCTTTTGCCATCATTTCTGAATTATGATGATTTACGTAATAAAAAAGAAGTAGCTGAAGAACATATTAATGAGTCTAAAAATAAATTTGGGACACTAAAAAGTATACTTTCTCCAGAAGTATGGAAAGATCAAGCTAGTAAGTTCATTAATGAATCTAATATGATAGAATTAGAAAAATCATTAATTGAAGAAGCAAAACGAAAACCATACTTTAAAAAAGAATATTCAGTTTTTTTAGATTTAGAGGAAAAGATTAAGGAAGTTAATCGAGTAATAAATAAAGATAAAGATGATATTAAAAATAAGGATTTGTTAATTGATAACATGAAAATTAAAATTAATGAGTTACAGAAGCAACTTAATATTATGAAAGATACCTATTTAGATATGGAAAAAGGATATAACTAAAGAAAATTTTAAGGTATAATTAAATTGATTTTTTTATTTAGGAGGGCTATTATATTATGAGAATTGAAACAAAATGTTTACATGAAGGATATAAACCAAAGAATGGAGAGCCGGTAGCATTACCAATTTATCAAAGTACAACTTATAGATATGATTCTACAGAAGAAATAGGAAAATTATTTGACTTAACTTCTGCTGGACATATGTATTCACGTATTTCAAATCCAACTGTTGGATTTGTAGAAGAAAAAATAGCAACTTTAGAAGGGGGAATAGGTGCACTTTGTACAACTTCTGGTCAAGCAGCTTCATTTATAAGTATATTGAATATTGTTAGTGCAGGAGATCATATTGTGAGTGCGGCTACTATATATGGAGGGACAATAAATCTTTTTGCAGTAACACTTAAAAAATTTGGTATAGAATGTACATTTGTTGATGCTGAGGCATCAGAAGAAGAAATACAAAAAGCATTTAAATCAAATACTAAGGTAGTATTTGGAGAAACTATTGCTAACCCTGCAATTACAATATTGGATATAGAGAAATTTGCCAATATAGCACATAAAAATAATGTTCCACTTATTATTGATAATACATTTGCAACACCTATTCTTTGTAGACCTATAGAATTTGGTGCAGATATAGTAATTCATTCTACTAGTAAATATATGGATGGGCATGCAGTACAATTAGGTGGAGTAATTGTGGATAGTGGAAACTTCGATTGGACAAATGGTAAGTTTGAGGAATTTACTGAACCAGATGAATCATATCATGGTATAGTATATACTAAACAATTTGGTAAAGCGGCATACATAGCTAAGGCTAGAGTTCAATTAATGAGAGACCTAGGAGCATATCCAACTGCAAATGCAGCATTCCTTTTAAATCTAGGACTTGAAAGTCTTCCAGTTAGGTTAGAAAAGCATTGCAGAAATGCAGAAAAAGTAGCACAGTTTTTAAATGAAAGCGATAAAGTAGAATTTGTAAACTATCCAACACTTGAAGGAAATAAATATAACGAGCTTGCAAAAAAATATTTACCAGATGGATGTAGTGGAGTAATTTCATTCTCTATTAAAGGAAATCGTGAAAATGCAATTAAATTTATGGATAGTTTGAAATTGGCAGAAAATGTAGTGCATGTAGCAGATATTCGTACATGTGTACTTCACCCAGCAAGTTCAACACATCGTCAGCTTTCAAATGAACAACTAGTAGCGGCGGGTATAACACCAGGCCTTATAAGATTATCAGTAGGAATTGAAAATGTTGAAGATATTATAGAAGATGTTAAACAAGCACTTGAATCAATTAAGAATTAATAGTTAACAATTAACAATTGAGGATGAAAAGCCTGCTGGCTTTTCTGACATAATATATAAAAGCATAAGCTGCGGAAAATCAACTTAATTGGTTTCCGCAGCTTAATATTTTGCTAATAGTTATATTTTACAACAAAGGACTCAATCTTTAAGAATCATAAAATTATATACTTAAGATATTCCGAAGGAAAAGTGAGAATTAAAATTTTACATTTTGTTATTCGAACTTTCTCCTTGGAGTTATCATCCTTTAACTCTTAACTCATAACTGAATTAAAGTTCTCTGTTAGCTATTTCTGTTACAATTCTTTCGATGAATGCATCTAAATTAACAGCACCTTCATCATCATTTTTTCTGCTTCTTACAGAAACTTCATTATTTGCAGCTTCCTTTTCTCCAACAACTAGGATATAAGGAATTCTTTCAAGTCTTGCTTCTCTTATCTTATAACCAATTTTTTCAGCTCTGTAGTCTGCTTCAACGCTAACCCCTTTGTTTCTTAATGATTTTACTACTGATTCAGCATAATCACTATACTTGTCAGAGATTGGTAATACTTTTACTTGAACTGGAGCGAGCCATGTAGGGAATGCACCAGCATATTTTTCTATAAGCATTGCTATAGTTCTTTCGTAGCAACCGATTGATGATCTATGAATAACAAATGGTATTTTCTTGTCGCCATTTTTATCAATATAAGACATTCCTAATCTTTCAGCTAAAGCAAAGTCGATTTGAACTGTGATTATTGTATCTTCTTTACCATGTACATTTTTAAATTGAATATCAAGCTTTGGACCATAGAATGCTGCTTCACCTTCAACTTCAGTATAGTTTATATTTAAGTGATCTAAGATAATTCTCATTTGATTTTGAGTAGATTCCCATGCTTCAGGGTTATTTATATATTTTTCAGTATTGTTTGGGTCCCATTTAGAGAATCTATATGTGATGTCTTTATCTATTCCTAAAGTGGACATAACGTAATTTATTAAATCAATTACTCCTCTAAATTCTTCTTCTACTTGATCTGGAGTACAAACTAGATGACCTTCTGCTAAAGTAAATTGTCTTACTCTAATTAACCCATGCATTTCACCAGAAGCTTCTTTTCTAAATAGAGTAGAAGTTTCATTGTATCTTATTGGAAGATCTCTATAACTATGTTGTTCTGCATTATATACAGTAAATTGGAATGGACAAGTCATTGGTCTTAGACATAAAATTTCCTCTTCTTTTGTTTCATCGCCAAGTATAAACATTCCATCTTTATAGTGATCCCAGTGTCCTGAAGCTTTAAATAAATCATTTTTTGACATGAAAGGTGTTTTTGTTAATACATAACCTCTTTTAGCTTCTTCATCTTCTATCCATCTTTGAAGAGTTTGGAATATTTTAGCACCCTTAGGCATTAATAATGGAAGGCCTTGACCTACTTTTTCATCAGTTGTAAATATTCCAAGTTCACGACCTAGCTTATTATGATCTCTTTTTTTAGCTTCTTCTAGAGCTTCTAAGAATTCATCTAGATCTACTTTCTTTAAGAATGCAGTGCCGTAAATTCTAGTAAGCATTTTATTCTTTTCATCACCCTTCCAGTAAGCACCAGCACTTCTAGTAAGTTTGATTGCTTTTACCGGCTTTAATGACATAAGGTGAGGACCAGCGCATAAATCTGTGAAATCTCCAATCTTGTAGAATGATATTATTTCACCTTCTGGAAGATCATTTATTAATTCTACCTTAAATGGTTCATCTTTCATTAATTCTAAGGCTTCATTTCTTGGAAGTTCAAATTTTTCTATAGAAGGATTTTCTTTAATTATTTTTTGCATTTCAGCTTCAAGTTTTTCTAAGTCTGAAGCTGTGAAAGCGACTTCCTTATCGAAGTCATAATAAAATCCAGTAGCAATAGAAGGTCCGATAGCTAATTTTGTTTCAGGGAATAATCTCTTTACAGCATAAGCTAAAACATGAGATATACTATGTCTTACTGCATTTTTACCTTCTTGAGAATCAAATGTGCATATGCTTAAAGACACATCTTCATTAATTTCGCGTCGCAGGTCACAGACTTTACCATTAACAATTCCACAACAAGCATTTCTAGCTAAGCCCTCACTAATTGATTTAGCAATTTCATAAACTGATAATCCAGCTTCGAATTCTTTAACTGAACCATCATTTAAAGTTATTTTTATCATTTTTAAAACTCCTTTCAATATATATAACATAATTATTTCTTGATTATTATATAATTTTAAAAAATAAAAAAACTCCGTCTCTAAAAAAGAGACGGAGTAATATCCGTGGTTCCACTCTAATTACCTAAAATAGGTTAATTAAAAAAGTCTAAATACTAAAATATAGCAATATAGAAGACTAGCTTAAATAACTTAAAAAATAGGTCACTTAAATTTATCGTAACGTGATAATGACGGACTTTATTAAAGTCACTCAGAGGTGGTTTTCAGTCTAAATTTATTTAAGAATAATCACACCAGCATATTCTATCTCTGAAAAATAAGATTTTAGCTTACTGTCCTCATCAACGTATTATTATATTAATATTACTTATTATAATCATTGAAATTTTCTATGTCAATAAATTAACAGAAAAAAATTTTAAATACATAATTTAAAAAAGGAATATCTTGATAATTTTAACATGAGTTTAATGTTATGTTAACAAGACATTAATTCAATCTTAATAAGAATTTTATTAAAATGCACTACAATAAAGTTGAATAGAAATATTTGCCAAGTTATTTACTTCAGGAGGTAGAGATGAATAAAAAAGTAAAAAGTATCAAAGTAAAAATTATCATGTTTTTAATCCCAATGTTATTAATAGCATTTATAGTATTATCAGGATTAGGATATAAATTTGCAAGTGAATCTTTAAAGCAAAGTAATTTAAATATAATGGCAGAAATGACTAAAACAGCAGCTGGTAGAGCAGAAGATCAGATAAAGAGTGAGATTAAAAATCTTGAAATGATAGCAAGTAATCCTATGATTAGTGATGAAAGTATACCATTAAAAGATAAAATAGAAATTTTAAAACCAGCATTAAAAACAATTGGACAAGTACAAATAAGTATAAGTGATAAAGATGGAAATTCAATAGACACAGCAGGAAATGTAAAGAAAATAAAGACAACTCAAAGCTTTATGAAATCAATAAAGGGAGAAAATGCTATAACTAACCCTTATATAGATCCAAGTACAAATAGTAAAGTAATAGCATATTCAGTTCCTATTAAGGATTCCCAAGATAATATAATTGGAATTATTACATCAGTAAAAGATTGCATGGATTTTTCAGTTTTAAATAAAGATATCAATTTTTTAAAGACAGGAAGTGCTTTAATTGTAGATAGTAATGGAAATTTTATAGTAGCAGCAGATGAATCATTTGTAAGTGAAAATAAGAATATTACAAACATGACATCAGATAAAGAATCATTAGATGATTTTAATAATATAGGAAAGAGTATGATTATTGGTGATCAATCTGGAATTGGCAAATATACTTATCAAGGTAAAGTTAGGTATATTACATATAGTCCAATAGGGAAAACAGGACTTTCTATGGGTATTTCAGTTGAAGAAAAAGACTTATTAAGTGCATTGAGTAGTTTAGCACTGGTTGATACAATAGTAACAATAATAATGATATTATTAATAGCGATTATAATAATTTGGTTTACTATTAAGGTTATCAATAGATTACTTGGCGCTAAAAATTATGTAGACAGTATTGCGATGGGAGATTTCTATACGCAAATTGATAATAAATACATTAAAGGAAATGATGAAATAAGTGAGATTTGCACTAGCGTAGCTACAGCTAAAATATCTATTGGCGGTATGGTAAAAGCTGTAAGAAACAATGCTACTATAGTGAAAGATAGTTCATTATCACTAAATAAAATTGTAACAGATTTATCAGTGCTTACAGAAGAAATATCATCATCTATAGAAGAAGTTTCAGAGAACACTAACAGGCAAAGTCTAGATTTTAAAGAAATAAGTAATAGACTTACAAGTTTTAGTGATGAAGTAAATGTAGCTAAAGATAATGTTCATTCAATTAGCCAAGATGTTTCAGTAATAAATGATAAATCGTTAATAGGAAATAAAGACATAGAAGAATTAAATGATGGAATCGTAAGTGTTAATAGTAGTTTTGAAAAATTTGCAATGAGCATAGAGTATATGCAAGGAGATATGAAAAATGTAGATGAAATCACCCACATTATAAGTGGAATTTCAGAACAAATAAATCTTTTAGCATTTAATGCGGCAATTGAAGCAGCCAGTGCAGGAGATGCCGGTAGAGGATTTAATGTTATAGCATCGGAAATTAGAAAGCTTTCAGATAAAAGCAAAGAATCAGTTCAAAATATTTATAGAATAATAAATAGGCTTATGAAGATAATAAATACACTTGTGGATGAATCTCAAAATATGGATTCTGAGCTCGAAAAACAAAAGAATATAATTTATAAAGCATCAAGTTCATTTTCAGAAATAGCAGTATTAGTTACAGAAATAGCACCTAAGGTTTCCAATATAGATGATGCATTTGAAAATATTAGTCAAGATAAGGATTTAATTTTCGAAAATATATATGAATTATCAGAAGATGTGAAAAATACATCAGAGTCTGTAGAGCAAATAGGATTTTCATCATTAGAGCTTGCAAAACTTGGAGAAGAGTTAAATAGTAGTTCGGATATATTACTATATAAAGCAGATGAACTTATAGAAAAAGTAAAGCAATTTAGAATAGAAAAAGAAGACTTTGAAAATCAAGTAGAAACAGATGTACAAACTCTAGAATTGAAATTATTACAGGGAGAAGATTTACAAGAAATAGAAGGTTTAGATATAAAGAATGAACCTTTAGAAGAATTAAATTTAGTACAGAAAATTGTGGATATAAAAAAAGAAGAAAATCAGTATATAAGAAATTTTGATTTAACATTAGAGGAAGAGTTGAGACGGTTAGCGATGCCATCTGAAGATGAAGCATTGGATTTAGACTATGCGACTCATGAGATAATTAATTTAGATTTATCACGAGTAGATAGCTTTGTTGACTTAAGTGCATCATCATTAGAAAAATTAGATGCAGATTTACCAACAAAAGATTTTGGATGGGGATGTTCTAAAGTAACAGAATTGAAAGAGTACATTAAACAAAAAGACGTGAAAGAATACGACGAAAAAAATGAAGAGTCAAGAAGTTTTAATGTATAGAATATTATGTAAAATAAAGAGGATATTTCAAAATATTTTTTATTTTGGAAGAAATCCTCTTGATTTAATTAATTCAAAAGATATATAATATTAATATGCAGATGTGGCGGAATTGGCAGACGCACTAGACTTAGGATCTAGCGCCTTTCGGTGTAAGGGTTCGACTCCCTTCATCTGCACCAATATGCGAAAGTGACTCAATGGTAGAGTGCCACCTTCCCAAGGTGGACGCTGCGGGTTCGAATCCCGTCTTCCGCTCCATAATATATTTAATTAATGCATAATGTACATTGTGCATTAATTTTTTTACTTAATTTTATCTGATAGCTAGCATCCGTAACATTCCCATTTATATGAAACTCCTCTTCCTAACGTCAGAGGAGTAAGCGATTCACACTAAATCATAGATTTAGGTTCCCTGCTTAACTGGGAGATAACGGCTGCACGCTCCTGGATAAGTTCAACTAAGATTCAGATGGGTATCAACCCCACCTGAATCAAGTTTCACTTGATAACTTGGAATTTGCTTTGTTAATTAAAGAAAAAAGAACTTTCTAAAAAATAGAAGTTCTTTTTTATAATAAATAGTAAATTTAATAATAGGAATTACTCAATGCTTTTAATGAATTTATCTAAAGTTAAATTAACAATCATTTCTTCTGAGTAGAATTGCTCACCCATTATTTTAAAAATCATATCTGATTTTTTATAACCTTCTTTATAAAGTTTTAAATTTTTAGTTATTCTTTTAAGTGTGTTTTTAGAAATATTCAATTCTAATGTTAATTCTTTAAAAGAGTAATAATCTTTTTTTAATATATCAAATAATTTATTTTGAAGATCTAACTTATATCGAAGATCGACTTCTTTGGATTGATGGGGTCCGTATTTTCCTCTATGATGTGATGAACATAAATATTTATAATTTAATTCTATATCAAAGCCACCTTCACTTCTGTGAACAATATGATGTATATCAGCTTCGGCATTACATATTTCACATAAAGACAATATTTTAATCCTCCTTAGAATTTATCTCATATTACATATGAAATTACTTGACACGTAATATTATAAAGTAATCAATAAGAAATATCAATTTTAATATATAAAATATAGTACAATTTAACAAATTTTAAACTAAATGGAGTATAATATAAATAAAGACAAATAATTTTCAAATGATAAATATAGGAAGCTAAAAAATAGAATGTAGTATTCTTTATATTATTATAAAAGATAAAGAATAACATTAATATATTATATTTTATAAAATATTAACTGGGAAGGTGAGTGAATTGAGGGAAAATTATAATTCGATTAATTATTGGGAAATCTTTATCAACGAAAATAAGACAATAAGAGGACATATGTTTACGCAAAAACCACCTGATGAAAAGAGTGTTTATTTTCATACACTTATGTTTTCAAATAGAAATGGAATAAATAATTTATGGGGATACTTTCCTAATATAAGGAGTCTACTGGGATATATCCAGTATTCATTTCTACAAGAAGCCTTTTATAAATGGATATATGGACAGGAAAAACTAGTCACTAAGATTCCACATTTAACAGTTGATAAAATAGCTGATGAAGGAGAAAAACTGAAGAAAATAAGTAAAGAAACCTGCACTAATATGAAAAGAGAGTATGAATTTTTAAGCAGGTTATGGGAAATGCCTGCTGATAAAATTGAAAGGGAATTAAGAAAATTTGTTATAAATTTTAATAGAAAATGGATGGGCGATAATAAAGAATTTATATATATAAAATTTTTTAAGACTCCAGAAGAATTGGGAGAGTTTGTAATTTCGTCTACTCTATTGACGGGTACAGAAGAAGAACTAGAAAATAGAATAGGTATGTCAATAGATGAATGGAGAGAGATTTGTAAGGTTGCAGTAAAAGATTCTAGAAAGGGTCAAATATTTAGAAAAGTTTTGCTGAAAAAATTAAGTGAAGTATATTAAAAAAAGTTAAGCTGGAAACATTTTGTTTATAAAACGTTAAATATCCGAAAGCGACAAGTTTTAAAATGAAAACCTTTAAATAAAAATAATAGAAGAGGTATTTGTCTAGTTACTTAGTGAACTATAATAAATATCTCTTCAATTTTCATTTATAATAAGTTTTATGCTACGCAAAATTAAATATTTTCAACAGAAGCTATACTTTGGGATGAAATTCCAAGCATTTCACCAGTAAAACCAAGTCCCTCTTCAGTAGTAGCCTTAATATTTATCTTATTAATATCTATAGCAAGAGCTGCTGATATATTTTCTCTCATATTCTCGATATGTGGTAACATTTTAGGCTTTTGAGCTATTATTGTAGCATCTATATTATTTATTAAATATCCAGCTTTAAAAACTAGATTGCCAGTCTCTTGAAGTAATGCAATACTAGATATTCCCTTAAAAGTATTATCTGTATCTGGAAAGTGCTTGCCAATATCTCCTAGTGCACATGCGCCAAGTAGGGAATCTATTATAGCATGAAGAAGTACATCTGCATCAGAATGACCGAGTAATCCTTTATCATATGGAATTTCAACTCCACCCAAAATTAATTTTCTGTTTTCAACTAATCTATGTACATCATATCCTAATCCAATTCTCATATAGTCACCTCGTTTAAATGTTTTAATATAATATATATTTTAACATATATATTGCAATTCACAATGCAAACTGTACATTGTGAATTACAACATATATATTATAATAGTTAGTTATATAAAAAAACAAATCAGTATGCTAATTAGAAACACGTCTTTTTTTACTAATATCTATGTTTTTAGATGGCATTGTCTTAATGTTAAATTTAATAAACAATAAAGAAATAAATTTGTTTATAATGAAATGTATAAATGTTATTCTACGTTTTTTTATGAAGTCTACATAAATAATTTTACTTTTCATAAATAATCTCCAAAATATTGATTTCGAATCAGGTGTATAAAGGTTTATGGATAAGTAGATTTATATGCTATAATAACATAGTATGAATAAGTCATATAAAGGGTTAATCTTTTAAAGAGGTGTTAATTATATGGAAAATTTGAGCTTTAATAAAGATAAATATGTATTTGCTTCACTCCCATCAATGTTATTAATAGGAGATTCAGCAGAATATAATAGAAATAAACAGATAGCTTTATTTTTGAATGAATTAAACGTGTATAGTGTTTTACTTAAAGACTTAGTAAACTTTTCACTTAAAGAAAATGATAGAAATATAGCTTTAAATATAGCTTATTACATAACTGATAACGATGATCTACTTAAAACAATAATTCGAAAAAAAGATTTACCCACATCAAAGCTAAGTAAGTTAACTAAGATTAAACCTGAACAGATAGAAAAATGTAGAGATTATATTATAGCTTATTATATAATATTAACTAATCCTAATTATAGACTTATACAAGAATATTTTAGAATAAAATTAAGAGAAGATAATAATGTAATCGGCATTTCAAATAAGAAGCAAGATTTGTATAAGGGGTTAGTAATAAGATCATTAAAGAAATCTGCTTACATAGTAACTTCTAATGGTGAATTTATAAAAATAAAAACTGATAGTAAAGCAAGTATTGGGGAGCTTGCAGAGGGTGGAAAAAAGAAGACTCTAAGAAACTATAGAATACATATTTCTATTTTATTATTTATACTAATATTAATTGGAAGCGGAATTATTATTGAATACAGAAGAACTCAAAGTATAATTGTTATTGAAACAACTTCAAATATAAAAATTAATATTAATAAATTTAATAAAGTTATATATGCGTATTCACCTACTGATAAAGGACAGGCACTTATTACTAATATTGATATTTTAAATAAAGATATTGATGAAGCTATGGCTGAAACATTTGAATACGCATTAAATAATGAAATGTTGGATTTAAGCAAGAAAACTTTGGTGACAATAAATGGACAAGCAATAAAATATGGTTTACTTACTAAAACCAATAAAATTATATCTGAAAATAATATACCTATAGTTATAAATAATGTAGGTAATCAACAAAAGTTACCACAATATTTAACACAAGATGGGGAAAAGAAAACAGAAAAATAACTCTCAATAGAGAGTTATTTTTCTGTTTTATTTAAAATTTCTTTAAATGTATTCATATCATATTTTGAGCTAATATAAATTCTATCAAGTTTAAGCGGATTATCGTTTCTATCGGAAAGACCTCTTTGAGTTGTAAATCCTAAAATATAACCAGCATCTTTAGCTGCTCGTATACTATCATCATTAAAATCTCCAAAAGGATAGGCAATTGAATCAATTTTTTTACCTGTTATTGATTCTAAGGTTTTCTTAGATTCTTTTAATTCAGTAAGTTGTTCATCATAAGTCATTTTATCAAGATTAGGGTGATTAACAGTATGACTTTGAATATCTATGCCATAATTACTCATTTCATTTATAGCTTCTTTTGATAAATAATAATTACCATCTAACGCAGATGTTATGCAAAATATAGTCGCTACCATATTGAAATCCTTTAATATGGGAAAAGCACTATAATAATTATCCATATATCCATCATCAAAAGTAATAACTATACTTTTATTTGGAATAGGAGAGTTGTTCAATAAATACCCTTTAAGTTCATTTAAAGTTAATGTTACATAACCTTCATCTTTTATGTACTTAAGTTGTGTTTTAAGATTTTCAGGAGTTATTGTTACTTCATTATCAGCAGATTCTCTAACAGAATGATAATATAATACTGGTACACCTCTATTATCATTGACTAAAGTAACTTCACCGAAAGTTCGAATATTTTGAAGTATATTTTTATCATTATTGCTATATTCTTGTGCTTTGGAATCGTTTTCTAAATTGAGCTGTTTTATGGTATCATCATTAGCTGTTGCAGTATTTTTTAGATGAATATTATTATACATAATGTAGCTACTTAATATAAGAATGAAGATAACAATCGAAAAAGTATAAATATTTTTATTTATAAAGAAATTTTTTATTAAAGAATTTCTTTTTGAAGTATTCTTTCTAGACATAAATCTACTAATTGACCTCCTTACATTGAAATTTAAGATACTATTCTATTATTATTATTATTATATCCCAAATTATAATAAAATCGATCAAACTTTAAATAAAATTTGATCGATTTTATTCAATTATTGCAATATGAAATTAGAATAATATTCTTAAAAGTATAGCATAATATAAAGATAGTACAACTTATCAACATTATACACAGGCACTTGTGGATAACCTGTTACAAATATGTTGATATACATAATATTACATATTAGTTTTGTGGATATATAATGAATAAAGTCATAAAAAGTATAAATTAAAGAGGTGTTAAAATGACTCTTATAGCAAATATAACAGGAGTAATAATCATAGGTTCTATGTTATATACAACTTATCCACAACAATTGTGTATAAGTTGTGAGATACAAAGTGAAAATAAATTTAAGGTTGGGGAAAAGTCAATAATTAAAAACTTAGATTATTTAAAAGAAGACATAAAAATACCCCAACTAGTGGATGGACATGATGAAAAAGCGATAAATTTGATAAATAGTGTAATTAATAAAGATATTTTGCCAAAAATAGAAGATACGGAAAAAATCTCAAAAGAATATTTTGCAGGAGTAGGACAAGAAAAACCAACATTCCCCTATGAAATTTATTCAAGATATACAATAGATGAAGATAATAGCGTACTTTTAAGTTTATATAATGATTATTACGAGTATTTAGGAGGAGCCCATGGAATAACAACAAGGACTTCTTATACAATAGATAAAGAAAAAGAAAGCATAATAACTCTAAAGGAGTTATTTGTTAAAGGATATAAGTATAGTGATATAATTAATAAAAAAATAAAAGAAGACATTAGCAAAAATCCTGGGAATTATTTTGATTCAGGAAATGAATTTAAAGGGATTAGCGAAACTCAAGGTTTTTATATAGAAGGTGATAATCTTGTGATTTATTATCAATTATATGATATAGCACCTTATGTATTTGGAATTCCTGAATTTAAAATTCCCCTAAAATCATTTGATGGAAATTATGTTTACTATAAAAGCTTAAAAGAATAATAAAGAATATGGAGCAAAAGAAAAAGATGTCTCTAGAATTAGTTTTGATATGTTGAGACATCTTTCTAATATATATAATATTTCATATTAAGTTCTTAGCTTTTGTCATGAGCATTGGTATTTTCGTTTCCTCTAAATCCATAACTATCTGAAATAATTCTTCCAATTCCAGTTACCTTGCCTGTTATACAACCTCTACAATGAGCTGGTGTATCACCTGTGCATATTTTGCCTGGATATAGAGCATAAAGCTTTCTATATTCACCTTCAGTAACATTAGGCATTACAACATTAGCACCACTTTGAAGTGCAACTATTCTACCATTTGGAGTTAAAGATTCCATTGCAGTTGTTGCAGGGATATTTATATCAGGAAGTATTAAACGTGTTAACGCCATAACTTTTAGGGATAAAGTAAGATTTCCACCTTGTGCATCTTTTAAAGGAGTATCCTCATTAGGTATAAATGGACCTATTCCTATCATATCTGCATTTATATCTTTGAAGAATAATATATCATTAGCAATAGATTCTAAAGTTTGATTTGGAAGGCCAACAAGAATACCACTTCCAATTTCATATCCTAAATCACTTAAGTTTTTTAAACAATTCAATCTTTCTTCGAAACTCATATTAGGATCCATATCTTCATAAAGTTTTTTATCTGTAGTTTCAATACGTATTAAATATCTATCAGCGCCAGCTTCTTTAAATGATTTATATTCATCATAAGTCTTTTCACCTAAGCTTAAGGTTAAGGCAACACCTAATTTTTTTATTTCTTTTACTATATTAGTCATTATTTCTTTAGTAAAGTAGTCATCTTCGCCACCTTGAAGAACAATAGTTTTATAACCATAACTAACTGCTTTTTTTGCAAAATCTAAGATTTCTTCTTGTGTTAGTCTGTATCTTTCAATATTTTTATTATCCCTTCTTAAGCCACAATACATGCAATTTCTTTTACATATGTTTGTAAATTCAATTAACCCTCTTAAATGAACATAGTCACCTAGATATGTTTGACGAATTTCATCTGCTGCCTTAAAAAGTTCTTCATTTATATCATCATTTTGTAATAATTCTAATATTTCTTCTTTATCTAAATTATGAGTAATTTTAGCTTTTTCAATAAGTTTATTCATAGCGCCTCCTAAGTCAAAATAAAATTAATAATTAACTGTTATTAGTATACTATAGAATTTAAAAACATAACAATATAATACTTCTAATTAATAAGTAAAATCAATTAAATGTATATAAAATTGTATAATGGAGATAAACAGGTATAAAAAGTAAGCAAAGTAAAAGGGCTATATCAAAATAATTATTAGTTACCTGGATATAGCCCCAATTTAGTTATCTGGTTATGTGAATTTATAAATTGTTTTAAGCTGCCTTATTTTTTTCTCTGTGATCATTTTTTTCTTGAGATTTTTCATTTTTGTCTTCAATAGCATCTCTAATTACTTTAAATATTTGTATTATTAAAGTTGGAATGAAGGCAAATAAGTGAATTAATAATAGTTGATTAGTACTAAGTGGCGTTATTTCAAATAATCTTTGAAGAGCTGGTATAAGTAAAACTGCATTTACTAAGACAACACCTGCTATAAAAGCCATCCAGCTGAATTTATTACTGAAAACTCCAAGTGAAAAAATAGATCTTTTTCCACGGCAGTTAAATCCATGGAATAATCTAGCTAAACATAACGTACTGAATGCCATTGTCATAGCAATTCCATGGCTACCAGTAGCTAAACCAATATGATAAGAAATCATAGTAAATATTCCTATAATTAAACCTTGAATGCTGACATCTTTAATAAAATCTTTAGTTAATATAGATTCACTAGCATCTCTAGGTTTATCTTTTAAAACATCTTTTTTAGATGTTTCCATACCAATTGCAATAGCAGGTAAACTATCTGTTAATAAGTTGATGAATAATAAATGTACTGCAGCAAATGGTACTGGAAGTGCTAATAGTGATGAATAAAGTACTGCAAGTATTCCGGACATATTACCTGAAAGAAGGAATTTAATTGAGTTCTTTATATTAGCATAAATATTTCTTCCATTAGTAACTGATTTAACAATAGTTGCAAAGTTATCATCTGTTAAAATCATTGAAGCAGCATCCTTTGAAACTTCAGTACCGGTTATACCCATTGCAATGCCAATATCAGCTTGCTTTAAGGCAGGCGCATCATTAACACCATCTCCAGTCATAGCAACAATTTTACCTTTATCTTGCCATGCTTTAACTATTCTTATTTTATGTTCAGGAGATACTCTTGCATAAACCGAAATATGTTGTAACTTAGAGTTAAGTTCATCATCAGACATCTTATCAAGTTCTAATCCTTCTAAAGCTAAATCACCTTCTCGTAAAATTCCAATTTCCTTAGCAATAGCAGAAGCTGTAATCTTATGATCACCAGTAATCATAATTGGTTTAATAGAAGCTTTTATACAATCGGCAACTGCTGCTTTAGATTCTTCTCTAGGCGGATCAATCATTGAAATTAATCCTAAGAAAGTATAGTTATCTTCATCTTCTAAAGTAAGCTCTTTAGCTTCATCAAGTTCTTTATAAGCAAAAGCTAAAACTCTTAAGCCTTGTGATGAAAGATCTATATTAGTCTTATTTATATTAGTCTTATCTTTTTCAGTAAAGTCGGCTATTCCATTTGAAGTTTTAATTGAAGTTACTCTATTCATTAAGACATCAAGAGCACCTTTAGTAACTATTACATGCTTTCCATCTATTACATGAAGTGTACTCATAAGCTTTCTATCAGAGTCAAAAGGAATTTCTTTGAGCCTTGGATAAGTATTTCTACACTCAATTTCATTTATAGAATATTTATGAGCTAAATTTACGAAGGCAACTTCAGTTGGATCGCCGATTTCAGCACCATCTATAGATGTAGAGTCATTACAAAGTACAGAACTAGTTAAAAGAAAGTTTGAATCAGAATTTTTAAAATCTATATTGTCACTATCAATTAATTTGTTATCAACAAAAATCTTTTGAACAGTCATTTTGTTTTGCGTTAATGTACCAGTTTTATCAGAACAAATAATTGATACACAACCAAGGCCTTCAACAGCTTTTAGTTTTTTTATAATTGCATGTTCTTTAGCCATTGATTGAGTTCCTATAGCAAGTACAATTGTAACTATTGAACTAAGAGCCTCAGGAATAGCAGCAACAGCAAGGGCAACCGCAAACATTAATGAATCTAAAAGAGGAGTACCTCTATACATACTTAATCCAAATACAATAACACATATACCAAGTATTGCGATGGCTAATTTTTTAGAAAAGTCATCTATAGAAACTTGAAGGGGAGTGGTTTTTTCTTCTGTTTCTTCCAGAAGAGTAGCTATTTTACCAAGCTCTGTGTTCATACCAGTGTTAGTTACAAGCACAGTAGCCCTACCATAAGTGACTAATGAACTAGAAAAAACCATGTTAATTTGGTCGCCTAGGGCAACTTCATTGGCTTTAATAACATCAGGGAATTTATCAACACTTTCAGATTCACCAGTTAATGAACTTTCATTAACTTTAAGAGAAAAGTTTTCTAAGATTCTACCATCAGCAACAACTAAGTCTCCAGCTTCTAATACTAAAATATCTCCTGGAACAACATCCTTTGATGCTATTTCAATTTTAACTCTATTTCTAATAACTTTGGCATTAGGAGCAGATAAAGCTTTTAAACTAGCTAGAGATTGTTCAGCTTTAACATATTGGACAGTACCTAATATAGCATTCATAGTTATAACAGCTATAATTACAATAGTACTTTCAATATTACCAGTCATAGCTGAAATAATAGCAGCAACAATTAAAATAACAACTAATAAATCTTTAAACTGTTCTACGAATACGGAAAAAATACTCTTTTTCTTCTTTTCATTTAAAATGTTTTCTCCAACAGAATTAATTATTTCAGTAGCTTTTGCACTAGTCAGTCCGTTTAACGTCACATCAAAGTCTTTTAGAGACTCTTCCGTGGTTTTACAAAAATATTTTTTCATGTAACATCTTCCTTTCAAATTTAATAAGATACGTTTTGATAGATTTGAATAAATTCTTATTAGACATATTATAAAATTTATCCGATAGCGAACTTCCACTAACATATTAGTGATAAGTGGAACTAAGCTCATGAATATTGTGTCCCTTGTAAGTATAATTTTAATAAAAATATAGTGTGAAAAGTAAAATACACATAGCATCTAAAGTAACTGTTCAAAGATGCTGAAAGTCTTCTTATAATAATTATTAACAAAAAAGACTTTTAATATAACTTCAAAAATTTGAAGTTATATTAAAAGTCTCGTTGCCACATGGGCACATAACACCAGACTATAAACATAGTCGCGATTGTTGATGTTATATTTATAACTACTCCCTTTTAACATAAAATAAGTATTAATATTAATATATTGTAAAAAGGACAAACTGTCAATGATTTAATTTTTATTTTACATAAATTTAACTGAAGGAAAGAATAAGTACATTTTAGATATTAGATATTAGATAAACTAGGTTAAAAATTATTAATTAATTTTATGAAAACATTTTCAATAAAATCGCCAATAACCAAAATAGAACAGTTATCTCAAAAAAAGAAAGTATAGACTAAACAAGTGGGAATATTATACGAATATAATATTATATTCGTTAACATAACATTATATTTTTGTTAACGTGTGCAAAAATATATATAATTTATTTAGGGGGAAAGAAAATGAAAACAAACTTCAAAAGATTAAAAAATATAAAAATTGTGCAAAGCATAATAATAATAGTAATTATATCTTTATTATCTACAATCACTATAGGTGTTTTAGGATATATAAATACATCTAAAATGTATAATGCAAATCTAGCAATGTATGATAATGTAATTCCTAATTTGAGTGATTGGGGAGAAGTTAATGGAAATATGGGAGTTTTGAGAAATACGTTAACTAAGATAATTGATAGACCATTTGATGAAGCTAATGAGAAAACAATGTTAGAATTAAATAAAAATATATCTGATATAATAGCTAGAAATGTTATTTCATCTGAAAATAATGATGAAGAACATCAATTGGTTATGGCATTGAAGGAAGGATATGAACATTATTATTCTTTCATACCTGATATTATTGAACAACGAAAAAATAATATAGTTCCAGATCCTCAAATAACAAATGTTGACATGGGCGTATATGGAACAGAGATTGCTAAACAGAACACAGCACTTATACAATATCAAAAGGATAAAGCTACAACTGAAGTTAGCAATTCTGAAGGTCTATATCAAAAAAACATAGCTATGTTTATAATCATAATAGGGGCATCTATTTTAATATTAGCGTTAATATCAATAGGGATAATACTTATGATTAGAAATTCAATTAAAGAATTTATACATAAAGTATCTGTTTTATCAGAAGGTGATTTTACAGTAGACTTTGATACTGAATTAACTAATGAATTTGGGGTAATGGAGAGTGCATTAGCTAAAACGATAAGTTCTATTGCAACTACTATTTCTAAAATAAAAGATGATTCAATACGTGTTAATAATCATTCTATTTCACTTATTGATGTGTCAGAAGAAATGAAGGATTCTATAGGAGAAGTATCAAATGCAATTCAAGATGTAGCTAAAGGATCAGGTGAGCAAGCTACTCAACTTATGACAATAAATAATGACGTAAGCTCTTTTGGAGATAAAATAGAAATAATAACTGAATCTATAAGTAAAGTAGATGAAAATACTAAAAATATTAGTAATAGAGCAAATGAAAGTGATACTAAGTTAAAAAAATTAGGAGTTTCTATGAATGAAATTGCAACATCTTATAATGAAGCAAGAAAAAGAGTTACTGATTTAAGTCTTAGTGTGGATAAAATAACAGAGATAACTAATATGATTAATGGAATAGCAGAGCAAACTAATTTACTTGCATTAAATGCAGCCATTGAAGCAGCAAGAGCCGGAGAAGCCGGAAGAGGATTTTCTATAGTTGCAGATGAAATTAGAAAATTAGCAGAACAATCTAAAAGTTCATCACAGGACATAAATGATTTGTTGAGTGTTATAAATACAGAGACGAACCTAGTTGAAGAAACAACAACTGCTGCTAATGAAGAATTAAAAGAACAAATTAATATAATAAGTGAAACTATAGCTTCATTTAGAGAAATAGTAAAATCTATAGATGATATAGTGCCACAAGTCCATGAAATGAATAGTTCAATAATTGACATTAATAAAAGAAAAGATAATATTATAGAAAGTGTAGAAACTTCATCAGCGGTATCAGAAGAAAATTCAGCATCATCTGAAGAAATTACTGCATCATCACAGGAAATGGAAAGTGCTGCATCTGAAGTTTCAAAATCAGCAGAAGAATTAAAATCTATAATGCAAGAAATTTTAAATCAAATTGAAAAATTTACTGTCTAAGGCGCATTCAAAAAACAACAAACCAAGTATAATGGTTTGTTGTTTTTTTGAATAGTACTAATAATTATATGATTAGGTATTCTATTTAAGGTATAATATACTAATAGAATATCTAGTGGAGGTTTAAAATATGACAGGACTTATACTTGAGGGTGGAGCATTTAGAGGATTATTTACAGCTGGTGTATTGGATGCACTTTTAGATATAAAAGCAGAAATAAAATATGTAGTAGGTGTTTCAGCAGGAGCTACTAATGCTTATTCATATATTTCTAAACAAAGAGGACGAAATTTAGAGATAATGGAAAGATTTATGGATAATAAAAGATATATTAGTTATGGAAATTTAATTAGATGTAAGTCTCTTATGGATTTAGATTTTGTATTTGATGAAATACCTAATCAGCATTGCATTTTTGATTATAAAACTTTTTATGAATTTGATGGAAAGATGCTAGCAGGTGCTTTTAACATTGAAACTGGAAACGTTGAGTATTTTGACAAGGATTTATTAGATAAAAGAAATTCAATTCTTAGAGCAAGTATAGCAATCCCCCTAATGTTTCCATTTGAAAAAATTAATGGGCAATATTATGCAGATGGAGGCCTTTCAGAACCTATACCGATTAATAAATCAATAGCTGATGGTAATGAGAAAAATATAATTGTCTTAACAAGAAATGATGGATATAGAAAGAAACAATCTAAAGCTAATGAAATAACATATAAAATTTATAAAAATAAATATCCAAAGTTAGCTAAGGTGTTGAAAGAAAGACATATTAAATATAACGAACAGCTTGATTATTGCAAAGAGTTAGAAGACAATGGAAAAGCAATTATAATAAGACCCACTATAAGTATGGATATAGGAAGATTTGAAAGAGATAAGAATAAATTAAAGGCAATATATCAAAATGGATATGATTTAATCGTAAATGATAAAGAGAGTATACTTAATTATATAAGATGATTTTATCTAATGTATAGCCGTTATAACACTCCACATGAAAACTTCACTTTAAAGATAATAAAACACTTTCTAATGTTAAAATTGAGTTTAATATGTAGGAAGTGTTTTTTTGTAGAATAAATTTATACAATTTAAAAAAACTATATAAAATGATAAGAAATATATTGAAAAACAATTTCAAATAATATAAAATAAAGATACAGTAATAAAAAACAATAATAAATAAGTGGAAAGGAGAAAAGAGAAATGAATGAGATAACGATGTCTCCTAGAATTAAAAAATTAAAAGAAAAGATGTTGTGTGATGAAAGATATGCATCTGTTGAACAAGCACTTATAATAACTGAAACATATAAACAGAATGAAGATAAGCCGGTTATTATAAAAAGAGCATTAGCATTAAAGAATTCTCTGTTGAAATTAGAAATTGATGTTGAAAATGAAGAGTTAATTGTTGGTAATAGAACTAAGGGTGTTAGATATGGAGTTGTTTTCCCTGAAAGTGGTAGTTCATGGATTGATAAGGAAATTGAAGATTTGCCAATTAGAGCACAAGATAAATTCAATGTAAAGTTTGAAGATATAGAAAAATTTCGTAAAGTTATTAAATCATATTGGGAAGGGCGCTCATTAGAGGATGTAATTAGAAAGAGATTTGGAAAAGAAATTGATGAAATTGCAAAGGTAGTAAAAATCAATCAAAAGGATCATGCACAAGGGCATATATGCCCAAATTGTAAGGAGTGGCTTCAACTAGGTCCAGAGGGAATTAAACAAAAAGCACTTAAAAAAATGAAAGATTCCAGTAAAGAAAACAAAGATTTTTATGAGAGCATAGTAATTGTTATGGAAGGTACTCAAGAATTTATGATGAGATATCATAATTTAATGAAAGAAAGAGCTAATATTGTATCTGATGAAGAAGCAAAATCAAGCATGCTTAAAGTTGCTGAAAATTGCAAAAATCTTGCTACAAGGCCTGCTGAATATTTTCATGAGGCAGTTCAATCTATTTGGTTCTTATTTGTTATACTTCATATGGAGTCAAATGCATCATCATTTTCTCCAGGAAGAATGGATGAATTCTTATATCCATATTATAAGAAGGATATAGAAGATGGAATACTTAATAATGAAAAAGCTTTAGAAATAATTGAATGTATTTGGCTTAAATTCAATCAAATTGTATATTTGAGAAATTCTCATAGTGCTAAATTTTTCGCAGGGTTTCCTATAGGATTTAATATTGCAATTGGTGGTCAAGATGAAGATGGAAATGATTTTTCTAATGAACTATCCTTCTTATTTTTAAAGGCACAAGAACATTTAGGATTACCACAACCTAACTTATCTGTTAGATTGCATAAAGGAACATCGGAAGAATTATTAAAGGAAAGCATAAAAGTCGTTGCAAGAGGTAGTGGAATGCCACAATTCTTTAATGATGAAGCTGTAATTTCTTCTATTATGGAACTAGGTATTTCTGAAAAGGATGCAAGAGATTATGCAATTGTAGGTTGTGTAGAGATTACAACACAAGGTAATAATCTTGGGTGGAGCGATGCTGCCATGTTTAATTTAAATAAAACCTTAGAAGTAACACTTAATAATGGTAATTGCTTACTTACAGGTGATTCAATTGCTCCAAACTTAGGAAATATAACAAACTATGAAACTTATGAAGATTTAGAAAAAGCATTTGCGAGTGAAATAGATTATTTTATTGATAAGATGATTTTAGCTTGTGAACAAGTTGAAAAAGCTCATATAGATGTGCTGCCGTCTCCATTCCTATCATCAGTTATCGATGATTGTATAGAAAAAGGAATCGATGTTACAGCCGGTGGAGCAGTTTATAATCTATCAGGAATTCAGATGATACAAGTTGCAAATTTAGCAGATAGTTTAGCTGCGATTAAACTTTTAGTATATGACGAAAAAAGAATTTCAAAAGAGGGTTTATTGAAAGCACTTCAAAATAATTTCGAAGGTTATGAAGTTATAAGAGCTATGCTATTAAATCGTTCACCTAAGTATGGTAACGATGTTGAATGGGTAGATGAAATAGGGGCTAAATGGGCTAGGTATTTCAATAAAAAATTAACTCATTATACAAATTATCGTGGAGGAAGATATCATACAGGAATGTATACTGTATCAGCTCATGTACCAATGGGAGAAAATGTAGGAGCGTCTACTGATGGAAGATATGCAAAACAGCCATTAGCCGATGGAGGAATGTCACCAGTATACGGAAGAGATACTGCAGGACCAACAGCTGTATTAAATTCTGTATCAAAATTAGATAATATTTTAACTACTAATGGTGGACTGCTAAATATGAAATTCTTACCTGAATTCTTTAAAACTGAAAATGGTATTGATAAATTCTCAAAATTCATAAGGACTTTTGTAGATTTGGAGATACCTCATATTCAATTTAATGTGTTACGTAGAGAAGATTTATTAGATGCTCAAAAGAACCCTGAAAATTATCGTAGTCTAACTGTACGTGTAGCAGGATATACAGCGTATTTTACTGAACTTGCTGGAGAATTGCAAAATGAAATTATAGCTAGAACAAGTTATGGAGATGTATAGTTTATGAAAAAAAATGATACATTAATAGGAAGAATTTTCGACATTCGGAGATTTTCAACTCATGATGGCGATGGAATAAGAACAACAATCTTTTTTAAAGGTTGTCCATTAAAGTGTGTGTGGTGTCAAAATCCTGAGGGGATTTCTCCGGAAGAAAACTTGATATGTTTTGAAAACAAATGTATTAATTGTGGACTATGCACAAAAAAATGCTCTAATGAATCCATAATAGAAAAAGATAATAAAATATGCATTATTAAAGAAAAATGTACTGATGAGCAAAATAAAGTTGCTATTGATATTTGCCCTACAGGTGCATTGACCATGGATTGTAAGAATTATTCTTTAGATGAAGTAGTTGAAATAGCAATAAAAGATAAAGCATTTTTTAAATATGGTGGAGGAGTTACTTTATCTGGTGGAGAACCATTTTTCCAAAAAGATTTTATTATTGCTTTGCTCAAACGTCTAAAAGAGATTGGAATAAATACAGCTATAGAAACTTCACTATTTGTATCTAGCGAATATTTATTAGAAGCATTACCTTACCTTGATATAATTTTTGCAGATTTCAAAGTATTCAATAATGAAAAACATAAAGCTTTCACGGGAGTTTCTAATGAGCTTATTAAAAAGAATATTAAGCTTATTTTAGAAAGTGATAAGAAAGATTGCGTTATTATTAGAACACCATTAATACCAAACTTTACAGCAAACAATTATAATATCAAGGATATAAGTAAATATATTTCAGATATTTATCCAAGTGTAAAATATGAATTCCTGAATTATAATCCACTCGCAAAATCAAAATATAATTTGATAGATAAATTAGATTATTGTTTTGAAGAAAATCCTAAAATGTATACAGATGATCAAATGAAAGAATTTCAGGATATTGCTTATTTAGCAGGAGTACAAAACTTAATAAAGTAGTCATGTATTAGATATTCATTGGTTGTTAAGTAAGTATAAAAGTTACAAATAAAAATGTTTTTATTGTGATATTCTTAAGTTCTAAAATTCTAAACAATTTTAGAATTTTGGAATTTTAGAATTTGCTTGTAAAATGCGGGTTAAGAACTTATTTGATTAAAAAATTACTTATTTAATAACCTAAATAATAAAAATAAGAAACAGAGAGGAAGAATGAAAATGTTAATATTAGTCGATGATGCAAATTTAGAGGCGATCAAAAAAATCTATGAAGAATTTCCATGTGATGGGGTAACAACAAATCCTTCTATCTTAAAAAAACAAGGTGGAAATCCAATGGAAGTATTAAAAGCAATTAGAGAATTCTTACCAGAAGGAGCACAACTTCATGCACAAGTAGTATCATTAACTGCTGAAAAAATGGTTGATGAAGCCCATCATATGTTAGAAGTACTTGGTAAAGATACTTTTATAAAGGTTCCTGTAACAAGTGAAGGAATTAAGGCTATGAAGTTATTGAAGAAGGAAAATGTGAATATCACAGCTACAGCTATATATACATCAATGCAAGCATTCATTGCAGCAAAAGCAGGAGCAAGATATACAGCTCCATATGTAAATAGAATAGATAATATGGGAGCAGATGGGGTACAAGTTGCAAAAGATATCCATGATATGTTTAGAATGCATAACTTAAATGCTGATGTACTTGCAGCAAGTTTTAAAAACTCACAACAAGTTTTGAATTTATGTAAACATGGAATTGGATCTGTTACAGCAGCACCTGATGTAATAGAAGGATTAATTAAACATGATGCAACTACAAATGCAGTAGATGTTTTTACAAAAGATTTTTATAGTTTAGTTGGTGAAGGAAATACAATGGAGAAGCTATAGTTTAAAGAAATAAGGAATTTTCAAAGAATAACTGGCTGGGATGCATATATATTTTGCATACTAGTCAGCTATTTTTTATTTACAGGATAATATTTGCTTGAACAATGAAGCCATGATGAACTAATAAAGATAAAAGGTGAATACTACAAGCTTTATATATCACAATATGAGATGATAAAAGCGGTATAGATATCAAAAGAAACTTTAGGGAAAATATTTAATAAATTTAATCTTTGGTAGAGAAAGTATTAGTGATTTCTTGACTTAAATTTAATTTATATATAAAATCAAATTTATACGTAGTAAATTAATTTAAATTATATAGATATAGAGGAGATAAGATTACTTGAAGGAAAAGAACGATTATAATAAACAATTAAATGATGAAAAAATAAAAGAAAATACAGCTAAGTGTATTGATATAAGAAAAAACAATGAAGAAAAAATAGAGAATAATAAATGTAAAAACTGCGGAGAAGAAGCAAGTTATTTCATTGATAAAAATAATGGCTGGTTATGCGAGAGTTGTAGAAGTATAGAAGAAAAGTTAGATAAACTTGCAAATAAAATAGAGAAAAAATTAAGTAAAAGAGTATATTCTTTTAATCTAAATGAATTAATAAATTGTTTATCTAAAGATGAGATATATAATATAGCAAGAAACCTTGGTGTAAATAATATATCAGGTTTAAATAAAGAAAAGTTAATTGAAAGATTAATTGAAGAATATAAGGGCTTAGTTGAAAAAAGACTTCTATTGTTCGAAGAAGAAAGGTATAAAATTTTAAAAAGTTATGTGGATAGTAATGGTGTGAAACTTTTTGATGATATTGATGAAGAAGAAGCAGATAAGAGTGTATACTTTATACAACAAGGAATGCTTTTCCCAACTGTAAAAGATGATATATCAGTATTTTTAATGCCTGAAATAGTACAAGAATTAATTAGAGAAAGAAATGATATTGAATATAGGCGTGTAATAAAAGCCAATAGTGATATTTTAAATATCATTAGAGGAATGAATAAAGTATATGGTATTTTAAGATTAAAAGATGCTAAAGAAATAATAGAGAGATATTCCAATATAGAAAATTGTGAAGTAGAAGAGTTGATTAGAGAAGCTGGATATTACTATAATGAATATAGAGAAGAAGGAATATTTATTGTAAATAATGAAATAGAAAGTTTCGAAGATTTATTAAAGGATATAGATAAAGGAAAAGATTTAAGTTATGCTATGATTCCAAAAGAAGAATTATTAAATATGTTAGAAGAAGACTGGGTTTATAATAGCAAAGCTGGAAAAGCTTTTTATAAAGAATTTACTAATATGTTTAGCGTAGATAAAGATATGTTAATAGCAATGATGGAAGATTTGATTTTTGATGTTCAAGAAAATGAACCAAAAGATTCAGTAGATAAAATGGTAGAATTAATTAATATAGAGCATGAAGATGCTAGATATGTTGCATGTAGTATGATGAACAAGTTTGTTAAGAAAATTAGGTTATGGAGATATAAGGGTTTAACAATTAATGATATTAAATCAAATTCAGTTAGTTTAAAAGAAAATAAGCCTGTTGGAAGAAATGATCCTTGTCCATGTGATAGCGGAAAGAAATATAAAAAATGTTGTGGCAAAGGTGAGAAGGTTATTAATATATTTAAATAATTGATAGGTTAATTAATAAGAAAGACATTGGATAAGTAGTTTGTTAAAAGTGATTTTTTCGATGTCTTATTTATTTTTATAACATCTCAATGGTAGTTGTGAATATTAAAAAAGGATTTTTCAAATCTTAAGAGAATAAGGTTTAAGTACATATAACTTAGCAAATACAGACAGGTTACTACCAACTAGACGCACATATTAAATAAGTAAAATGAAATATTAGCAATTGTTAGTTATTAATTGTTAACGTTTAATTATTGGAGGGATTATAAAGTGATATACAATAAATGTGGAAACAGTGGACTTAAATTACCAGCTATATCTTTAGGGTTATGGCATAACTTTAGCGAAAACGATATTTTTTCAAATAGTGAAGCAATTTTAAAAAGAGCTTTTGAACTTGGAATAACACATTTTGATTTAGCTAATAACTACGGCAGGCCAGCTGATGGTTCTGCGGAAGAAACTTTTGGGCGAATATTAAAGAAAAATTATACTTCTTATGATAGAGATAAAATGGTGATATCAACAAAAGCAGGCTATGATATGTGGGAAGGACCTTATGGTGACGGTGGATCTAAGAAGTATTTAGTTGCAAGTTTAGACCAAAGTTTAAGACGTATGGGACTTGATTATGTTGATATATTTTATCATCACAGATATGATCCAGAAACACCTCTAGAAGAAACAATGGCTACTTTAGATTTAATGGTTAGACAAGGAAAAGCATTATATGTAGGAATATCAAATTATGGTCCAGAACAAACTAAGAGAGCATCGGAGATTCTAAAGAAGCTTGGAACACCATGTTTAATAAATCAACTTAGATATTCAATGTTCGAAAGAGGTATTGAAGGTAAACAATTTGAAGTTCATAAAGAAGAAGGTATTGGAACTATAGTTTTTAGACCTCTTGCACAAGGATTACTTACTGATAAATATATTAATGGAATTCCAAAGGATTCAAGGATAGCGAAAAATAGTTTATATTTACATGAGAGTGATGTAACAGAAGAAAAAATTAATAAGGTTATTAAACTAAATGAAATGGCAAAAGAAAGAGGTCAAAGTCTTGCAGAAATGGCACTTGCTTGGAATTTAAGAGGAGATGTAACTTCGGTATTAATTGGAGCAAGCAGACCATCACAAATTGACGATAATGTTAAAACTTTAAATAATTTAGAATTTTCTAAAGAGGAATTAGATAGAATAGATGAAATTTTAAAATAATAGAAAGTTTTCAGTCTAGAGTAAGGGGAACTCGACCTACATGGGGTTGTTGAGTAAATTTGAGAACTAAGATGTAAAATTAAAAATCTAACTTAAAGTGAAATAGAAATGATGATTGAGTATAGGGTATTAATATTTTCAATTATTGTTTCTATTTTTTTATTGTACAAATAATATTGAATTATAGGCTAAAGTATGAAATTTCTAGAATGTAAAATGAGGGGCTTGGAGATTTGGAAAATGATTTATTGATAAATAATAGAGAAGAACGATATGTTGACTTAAACGTAATGTATATGTAAAATGTAACAAGGTATAGCATTGTAACGGAATTGAGCTAATTGACTTAATGCAATATATTTATAAAATCAGTGTTAGGCAACTGGCATGTTATTTTTTTTTGAATATGAATTGTGTCACATAGAAAAAAATATATCTAATTTTAGAAATTATATAGGCAAAGAGGAGGAACTGTTACTTGAAAGCAAAATGTTACTATTGCAATAAAGAATTAACTGAAAGAACTATTAAAAGACATATGAAAAATTGCAGTGAAATGAAAAAGAGCATAGACGAAAAAAGAATTGATGATAAAGAACAAAGAAATCAATTTATTATAGCTATTAAATCTAAATATGCTAGAAATGAATACTGCATATATTTATCGATAGATGGAACATTAGGATTAGTACATATAGATCAATTTATAAGAGACATTTGGGTAGAATGTTGTGGGCATTTAAGTGGTTTTAAAATTAGAGGTAAGTATTATCAAGATAATCAAATGAATACTCAGTTAAATGATATTTTAAATATTGATGAAAAGTTTGAATACGAATATGACTTTGGAAGCACAACATGTTTAGTTTTAGATGTAGTGAATATAATAGAGGTACCTAGTAGTTTTTCGCAAATAGAAATAATATCAAGAAATCATGAGATTAAACATGTGTGTAAAATTTGTGGAGCAGAAGCTAAGTATTTTAACTATGAAAAAGATGAGTGGGAATGTGAGAACTGCATTGATGGAGATAATGACATTATAATGGAATTTGATTATTGTAATTCACCTAGAGATGGTGTTTGTGGATATGAAGGAGATAAAGAATCAGAAAATATATATTTACCAGGGAATTATAACAAATATAAGATTTCGGAAAAGAAAATAAAAAAAGGTGATTATGAAAACATGCTTACTTATAGTGATGGTTTCTTTAATGATTTACCAAATATAGAAGATGGACTTGATGATTTAATTAGCAAAAGTAGAAAGATAATAAATAATATATTTATTAAGGGGGTCTACTCTTTTGATATAAAGGAATTAATAAGTGATTTATCTAAAGATAATATATATGATATAGCTAAATATCTTGGTATGAATAAAATATCAAGTTTAAATAAAAGTAAATTAATAGAAAAGTTTATTGATGAATATGAATCATTAATTGAAGAAAGAATGTCTTTATTTGATGAAGAAAGATATAAGTTTTTAAAAAGTTATTCTGATAATGATGGAGTAAAAGTATTTGAAGAAATAAAAGAATGCGATTTGGAGAAAACAGGATATTTTTTACAAAATGGTATGCTTTTTTCAGCAAGTAAGGATGGCCAATTATTAATGTTAATGCCAGAGGTTGTTCAAAAGTTAGTTAAGGAAAAAAATAATATACAATATAGAAATATGATAAAGCTCAATAGTGAGATAGTAAATATGTATAGGGGTATGAATAAGGCTTATGGAATTCTTGAATTGAAGGATGTAAAAGAAATATTTAAAAGATATTCACCTTATGAATCTCAGAAATACAGAATAGAAGATATAATAATAAATGCAGAAGATTATTATAGAGAATATGAGATTCAAGGCTCATTTTTCATAAACTCTTATATAGATAATTGGGTAGATTTATTAAAAGAAATAGAGCAACAAATAAATGTTGATTATACTATGATATCAAAAGAAGACTTATTGACTATGTCAGATGAAAATTATATGTATGAATCTAATTTTGGAAGTACATTTATAAAAGAATTTCTTAGTATGTTTAATATGGATGAAGAAATTTTAGAAGGATTGATGGAATCTTTATATGTAGAAATTCAAGAAAATGAGTTAGAAGATGTTGTAACTGAAATATTAGAACAATTAGAAGATGATAATGAAGGAATTAAAGATTTTATGTGTAATAGCGTTGGAAAATTTCTGAGAAATATTAGATTGTGGAAATTTAAAGGTGCTAAAATTAATGAAAAAGAACCTAATATTATAAAGAATGGAAAACAAAATCCTGTAAAACGAAATGAGCCTTGTTTATGCGGAAGCGGGAAAAAATATAAAAATTGTTGTGCTAAGGATGGCAATGTAATAAAGTTGTTTTAGCCAGGTGAAAGAAAGTAACAGACTCGATATACAAAAATATTAGTCTGTTATTTTTATATCATCATATATGAATAATGTCTAAAATAATTAATTATATATGATGTTCTTTCCAGCAACGCACTCACAAATGCACAGATTTCAACATATAATGAACTAATATCATTACATGGAGTTGAAAATGCGTGATATACGGGCTAATTTTAGCTGGAGGTAAGGGAAGTAGGCTATATCCGCTATCAAGAGCTGGAGAGCCAAAACAATTTTTAAAGCTTATTAACGATAAAAGCTTTTTAGTTAACACTGTTGATCGGATAATCCCAATAATAGATAGAGATAATATTTATGTTGTAACTAATATGGACTACAAAGAAAAAGTTAAAAATGAACTTATAGGAATAAACGATGAGAATATTTTCGTAGAACCTGCAAATAAGGAAACTGCTACTTGTATAGGTTTATCGGCAGTAAGGCTATTGAAACAAGATGCTAATGCAGTTATGGTTGTATTACCATCAGATCACTATATCCAAGGTGAGAAGAATTATATAGATACGTTATCACAAGCAATTGAGATGGCAAATAAGAGAAGATGTATTGTTACACTAGGAATCGAACCCAATAGACCAGAAACAGGATATGGTTATATAGAAATGGGTGAAAGGACTACAGGGAATATATCAACTTATAAGATAGCTAGATTCACTGAAAAACCTAATTTAGAGGTCGCTAAAGATTTTATATTAAAGGGAACTTATTTATGGAATTCTGGAATGTTTATATTTAGAGCAGATGTTATTTTAAGAGAAATAGAAAAATATCTACCTAAGTTGCATAAACCATTAATGGAAATATATAAGAGCTTGGGTGAAGAGAATGAGGACGAGGTTATAAAAGAACAATATGATTTTATAGATGGAATATCCATAGATTTTGGAGTTATGCAAAAAACAAGAAAGGCATATGTTATAAAATGCGATTTTAGCTGGGATGATATGGGAAGCTTTGGAGCTTTAAGCAGGTTACTTAGCACTTATAGAAATAATAATATATCCCCCAATGTTTATGTTGATGAATGTGAAAATTGCTCCATATTTGGAGGCAAAAATTTAATAATTGGATTTGGAATAAAGGATTTAGTCGTAGTAGACGCTGGGGATGTCATACTTGTAATGGATAAAAATAAGGATCAAGAAATAAAACATTTATTAAATAAACTTAATGAACAGAGTAAGTTTAATAAATTTTTATAAAAAACATTAAAGAATATATGCTTATTTTGATTAACAGGTTGGCTAAATTGTACTCAAATTTCTGTTTTTGCTAATTCAGTTTTATTAATTATGAAGTTTGATATTATTGGATATTTATGCATATAATATTTGTCCAAATTATTTAATAATGTATTGTAAATTTGTACTGTGAGTATTATCATAAGAGTATAAAAATAAATTTTAATTATATTAAAAAATTACTATATATTAAACTTGAAAAGTTTTTAAAAGTAAAATAATTAAAATATAGAGGATGTGACTAGACTTTGATGATTAATACTCACAAAGCTATGGGTGAAAATATTATAAAATATGCTAATACAAAGAGTATTTATTTAATTAATGATAAAAGATTTATATGGGGGAACGTGAAACCTGATTGTGTACCTAAATATAAATTTATGAAGCATTATTTTGATGAAAGCATAGATATGGTAGTTGAAAAAATTATATATTTATCTTCGTTAAAATTAGAAGATATTTACTATAATATGACTATTGGAAAATTTAGTGAAGAACTTGGAGTAGTATGTCACTTTTTGTGTGATTTTTTTTGTGCTCCGCATTACTATAGATGGGAATTTAAAAGTACTAGTGCAGTAAAACAGCATATGATGTATGAAAGCAAATTAGCTAAACTAGCTAAGGAATTTAAGTTAACAGGCATTATAAATACAGATTTAGAACCAAGTAATATAAAATCTTTTATAATACAATTACAAAAACAATATGATGGAATATTAGATTATAATAACGATTTAACATTTTCATATTATGTTTGTGATAGCGTGCTAAATATGATTTTAAATAATGTATTTTCAAATGATTACAAAGTAAGCAAAGCAATTTAATTACTTATCCTATATAGAATAAATATCTCAAAATAATTTTTCATTATTTTGAGATATTTTTCATTATTTTTAATGAGATAGCGAAAAATTATTGCACAAATATAACAAAAAGAATATAATACAACGAAATATATGAACACGTGTGCATATGCTGGTCAAGGCTTGCAAAATTAGAAGAGACAAAAAATTTATATATTATTTATTAGATGATGAAGATATAAAAAACATATTTAATAACGGCTTTGAACGTATTACTGAAATATTATTTTAACAGAAGGTTAAATTTGAATTTTATAAGTATTTTAATGAAATACTTTCATTAACATTAACATAATAATATATAAATGTGGTAGAATTATAAAGCATAGTAATTATTGAATGGTTAGAAGTTTTAAAATTATTTATAATTAGATATAGATTGTTAAAAAATAGACTAATTATTATTAAATTGGCTAATCATATAATTGTATAAGTCACTTTAAAATAAATAGTTAAAAAATATTAGATTATTAAGGTAGGGGAAAATAGATATGGAAAAGAATAAGAATATATCCATGGCAGTTATCAAAAGATTGCCTAAATATTATAGATATCTTGAGGAACTTATGAAAAATGATGTGGATAGAATTTCATCAAAAGAATTAGGTGAAAAAATAGGTTTTACGGCATCTCAAATCCGCCAAGATTTAAATTGTTTTGGAGATTTCGGACAACAAGGATATGGATATAACGTAAAAGAACTATATAACCAAATCAGCTCTATATTAGGACTGGATAGAGGCTATGAAGCAACCCTAGTTGGCGCAGGTAACATAGGCCAAGCAGTTTCAAATTATTCAAGGTTTGAAAATTTAGGGTTTAAAATAACAGCTATATTTGATGCAAATCCCAAACTAATAGGAATGAGGATTAGGGATGTAGAAATTATGGATATAGATGAAATGACAACTGTTTTAAATGAACATAAAATTGATATAGGAATAATATGCGTTCCAAGAAAAAATGCACAAACTGTTGCTGATGAGTTAATAAAAGGTGGCGTGAGAGCAATTTGGAATTTTGCACCTGTGGATTTGGTAGTACCAGATTGTGTAAAAGTAGAAAATGTACATTTAAGTGAGAGTTTGCTAACTTTAATTTATTTATTAAATGAAAGTGATAGTTAAAAATTTAATTATTATATTTTAATCAGATAAAACAAAATAACGAGTTGGTCTGCTAGATATCAGCCATAATGGACTAGCAGGCCTATTCGTTATTTTTTATATGCTTTAATATAATGTTGATTTTTTTAGAATAATTAAAAATAGGATGAAATAAGTAAAAAAAATATACTAAAACAGAATATTTTATTGCAAATAAATTAAGTACGTATTATAATTTTAATTAGGGTTTTAGACCCTTAATGTTTTTTTTGATTCATTTGTTATAATATTAACAAATGAATTAAAAAATATTGAAAATAGTGAGAAAATTAAAAAAATAAATAAGCAAGTTTGAAGGAGGACCTTAACATGGAATTAAAAAATGTGATTCTTGAAAAAGAAGGGCATTTAGCTATTGTTACAATCAATAGACCAAAAGCACTAAATGCATTAAATTCAGAAACATTAAAAGATTTAGATACTGTTTTAGATGATTTAGAAAAAGACAGCAATGTGTATGCAGTTATATTAACTGGTGCAGGAGAAAAATCTTTTGTTGCTGGAGCAGATATTGCAGAAATGAAAGATCTTAACGAAGAACAAGGTAAAGAATTTGGAATCTTAGGAAATAATGTTTTCAGAAGATTAGAAAAATTGGATAAGCCGGTTATCGCAGCTATCTCAGGATTTGCTCTTGGTGGTGGATGTGAACTTGCTATGTCATGTGACATAAGAATAGCTTCAGAAAAGGCTAAATTTGGCCAACCAGAAGCAGGTCTTGGAATAACTCCAGGATTTGGTGGAACTCAAAGATTAGCTAGAATTGTAGGACCTGGAAAAGCTAAAGAATTAATATATACTTGTGATATTATTAAGGCTGATGAAGCTTACAGAATAGGCTTAGTAAATAAAATAGTTGCTTTAGAAAGTTTAATGGATGAAGCAAAAGTAATGGCTAATAAAATTGCAGCTAATGCTCCAAAGGCAGTTAAGTATTGTAAAGATGCTATTGATAGAGGAATGCAAGTAGATATAGATGCAGCAATATTAATAGAAGCAGAGGACTTTGGTAAATGCTTTGCAACAGAAGATCAAACAGAAGGAATGACTGCATTCTTAGAAAGAAGAGCAGAAAAGAATTTTCAAAATAAATAAATAAAATTTATAAATTAAGTTAAAAATCTATTAGAGGTTTATATATATAGTTTGTTATCAAATAGGTTTAATTAACAAGGAGGGTAATTTAATGAATTTCCAATTAACTAGAGAACAACAATTAGTACAACAAATGATCAGAGAATTCGCAATAAATGAAGTTAAGCCAATAGCTGCTGAAATTGATGAAACAGAAAGATTCCCTATGGAAAACGTTGAAAAAATGGCTAAATTAGGAGTAATGGGTATACCTTTTGCTAAAGAATTTGGTGGAGCAGGCGGAGATGTTCTTTCATACATAATAGCTGTAGAAGAATTATCAAAAGTTTGTGGAACTACAGGAGTTATACTTTCAGCTCATACATCATTATGCGCATCAGTAATTAATGAAAATGGTACTCCAGCTCAAAGAGCACAATATTTACCTGATCTTTGTACTGGTAAAAAACTTGGTGCTTTCGGTTTAACTGAACCAGGTGCTGGTACAGATGCAGCAGGACAACAAACAACAGCTGTATTAGATGGAGATAACTATATCTTAAATGGTTCAAAAATCTTTATAACAAATGGTGGAGTTGCTGAAACTTTCATAATATTTGCTATGACAGATAAGAGCATAGGAACTAAAGGTATTTCTGCATTTATCGTAGAAAAATCATTCAAAGGATTCTCAGTAGGGAAACATGAAAACAAGATGGGTATTAGAGCATCTTCAACTACTGAATTAGTTATGGAAAATTGTATAGTACCAAAAGAAAACCTACTTAGTAAAGAAGGTAAGGGATTTGGTATAGCAATGAAGACTCTTGATGGAGGAAGAATTGGTATAGCTGCTCAAGCTTTAGGTATTGCAGAAGGTGCTTTTGAAGAAGCAGTTGCATACATGAAAGAAAGAAAACAATTCAATAAGCCATTATCAGCATTCCAAGGATTACAATGGTATATTGCTGAAATGGATGTTAAAATTCAAGCAGCTAAATACTTAGTATATCTAGCTGCATGCAAGAAGCAAGCTGGTGAATCATACTCACTTGAAGCAGCTCGTGCTAAATTATTTGCTGCAGATGTTGCAATGGAAGTTACAACTAAGGCAGTACAAATCTTTGGTGGATATGGTTACACTAAGGAATACCCAGTTGAAAGAATGATGAGAGATGCTAAGATAACAGAAATCTATGAAGGAACTTCAGAAGTTCAAAAGATGGTTATCGCAGGAAGCATTTTAAGATAGGAGGAATTTTATAATGAATATAGTAGTTTGTGTAAAACAAGTTCCAGATACTGCAGCAGTAAAGATTGATCCTAAAACTGGTACGTTAATAAGAGATGGAGTTCCATCAATTATGAATCCAGAGGACAAACATGCATTAGAAGGTGCGTTACAATTAAAAGAAACTAATGGTGCTAAGGTTACTGTTATAAGCATGGGACTTCCAATGGCTAAGGCTGTACTTAGAGAAGCATTATGTATGGGAGCTGACGAAGCTATCCTATTAACAGATAGATGTCTTGGAGGAGCTGATACTTTAGCTACTTCAAAATCATTAGCTGGAGTTATTAAAAAGTTAGATTATGATATAGTACTTGCTGGAAGACAAGCAATTGATGGTGATACTGCACAAGTTGGACCAGAAATAGCTGAACATTTAAACCTTCCTCAAGTAACTTACGTTCAAGATATTAAAGTTGAAGGCGATAAATTAATCGTAAAGAGAGCATTAGAAGATGGATACCAAGTGGTAGAAGTTAAAACTCCATGTCTATTAACTGCAATTGAAGAATTAAATGAAGCTAGATATATGAATATAGCTGATATATTTGCAACAAATGATGATCAAATCAAAGTTATGAGCGCAGATGATATAGATGTAGATAAAGAAGAATTAGGACTTAAAGGTTCACCTACAAAGGTTAAGAAGTCAATGACTAAGGAAGTTAAGGGTGCCGGAGAAATAGTTAGAGAATCACCTAAAAATGCAGCATATTATGTTGTAGGAAAATTAAAAGAAAAACACTACATCTAAGATAATAGGAGGGTAATTTAATATGAATATAGCAGATTACAAAGGCGTTTGGGTCTTTGCTGAACAAAGAGAAGGCGAATTACAAAAAGTATCTTTAGAACTACTTGGAGAAGGTAGAAGAATTGCTGATGAATTAGGAGTAAAGTTAACTGCTTTATTACTAGGAAATAACATAGAGACACTTGCAAAAACATTGGCAGAACACGGAGCTGATGAAGTTTTAGTTGCTGATGACAAAAACTTAGAACATTATACAACTGGAGCTTATACTAAGGTTATCTGTGATTTAGCTAATGAAAGAAAACCAGGAATATTATTCGTAGGAGCTACTTTTATTGGAAGAGATTTAGGACCAAGAGTAGCAGCTAGATTATCAACTGGATTAACTGCTGACTGTACTTCAATTGAAGTTGAAGTTGAAAATGGAGCTCTTTTAGCTACAAGACCAGCATTTGGTGGAAACTTAATGGCTACAATTGCGTGTCCAGATCATAGACCACAAATGGCTACAGTAAGACCAGGAGTATTTGCAAAAATCACTACTGACGCAGCAAACTGTAAAATTGAAAAGGTTGAAGTTAAATTAGCTGAAAGCGATATAATGACTAAAGTTTTAGAAATTGTTAAAGCTAAGAAAGATATTGTAGATATTGCTGAAGCAGATTTTATAGTATCAGGTGGTAGAGGAGTTGGAAGCAAAGAAAACTTTAAACTTCTTGAAGAATTAGCTGAAGTTTTAGAAGGATCTGTAGCTGGATCGAGAGCTGCTGTTGAAAATGGATGGATTGATGGAGCATACCAAGTTGGTCAAACTGGTAAAACTGTTAGACCTCAAATTTATATAGCTTGTGGTATTTCAGGAGCTATCCAACACGTTGCTGGTATGCAAGATTCAGATTTAATCATTGCTGTTAATAAAGATGACACAGCTCCAATAATGAAAGTTGCAGATTATGCAATAGTTGGAGATGTTGCTAAAGTAGTACCTGAATTAATAGCTCAATTTAAAGAAGTAAAGAGCGCTGAATAATTTAATAAATTTATTGTTATAATGTTGATTTTAAAAGTTAATAATATAACAACAAAGATAATTATTTTGTAAGTTGAATAATTAATAAAAATGAATCCTTAGTTAAAGTAATTTATTTTAACTAAGGATATCTATAATGAAGAATTTTGAGGAGGAATAATCCATGGAAAAGATTTTTGTACTTGGAGCAGGAACTATGGGTGCTGGTATCGTTCAAGCATTCGCTCAAAAAGGTTGCGAAGTAATCGTAAGAGATATAAAAGATGAATTTGTTGACAGAGGAATAGCTGGAATAACAAAAGGATTAGAAAAGCAAGTTGCTAAAGGAAAAATGACTGAAGAAGTTAAAGTAGAAATACTTTCAAGAATTTCAGGAACAACTGATATGAATTTAGCTGCTGATTGCGATTTAGTAGTTGAAGCTGCTATTGAAAACATGAAAATCAAAAAAGAAATATTTGCTGAATTAGATGGAATTTGTAAGCCAGAAACAATTTTAGCTTCAAATACTTCATCTTTATCAATTACTGAAGTTGCATCAGCTACAAAGAGACCTGATAAGGTTATAGGAATGCATTTCTTTAATCCAGCTCCAGTAATGAAATTAGTTGAAGTTATTAGAGGAATAGCCACTTCTCAAGAAACTTTTGATGCTGTTAAGAACTTATCAGTTGCAATAGGAAAAGAACCAGTAGAAGTTGCAGAAGCTCCAGGATTCGTTGTAAACAGAATCTTAATCCCAATGATTAACGAAGCTTCATTCATATTACAAGAATCAATAGCTTCAGCTGAAGATATAGATAATGCTATGAAATATGGTGCTGGTCATCCAATGGGACCTTTAGCATTAGGAGATCTTATAGGATTAGACGTTTGTTTAGCTATTATGGATGTTTTATTCACTGAAACAGGAGATAGCAAGTACAGAGCTAGTAGCATATTAAGAAAATATGTTAGAGCTGGATGGCTTGGAAGAAAATCAGGAAAAGGATTCTACGACTATTCTAAATAATAAAGTAGAGTCAATAGCATAGAAAAATAGAATGTATATCTGATGTAGAGGATATACATTCTATTTTTTTATCTTTTTTTATAATAGTCCATTCTTATATATCAATGAGAAGCATGAAATCAGTATCAACTGTAAATGGCCAATTGAAAAAGATAATGAAACTGCTTTGGATTCTAATAATTTAGCATAACGCGTTAAGATAATATTTATAAATAAATTTTAAAATATTTAATGATTATAAACTAAATGATATAATATATTAAGAGATAATTGTTTTTGATAGGTAGGTATACAAATATTAAGAGAATATATAAATGAAAAAAAGAGTACACTATGAGGGAAATAAGTGCAGAAAATCTAAAGGATATTATTTTTAAAGAAAAACATAAGAAAATATATATATTAATAATTCACGTAAAATATAAAGGAGGCTCAAATAATGGATTATAAAACTATAAAGTCTTGTGATAACTATGTATTAATAGAAAAAGTTAAGAATTTTAAATTGAAACATATATTTGAATGCGGACAAATTTTTAGATTTGAGGAAATTTCAGAAGGCAATTTTATCGTTATTGCTTTTGGGAAATTAATAGAACTTAAGGAAGAGAGCAATAATATATTAATATATAATTCAACTGAAGAAGAAGTTAGAAATATATGGCTCAAATATTTTGATTTAGATAGAGATTATTCAAAGATAAAAGAAGAGCTGTCGAAAGATAATCTTCTTAGAGAAAGCATTGAGTTTGGACATGGAGTACGGGTTTTAAATCAAGATCCATTTGAAATGTTATTGAGTTTTATTATTTCAGCAAGAAATAATATTCCGTCAATAAAAAAGACTGTAAATAAAATATCAACTATGTGGGGTCAAAAGATTGATTATAAGGGTAATGTTTATTATGCTTTTCCAAGTATTTATGAAATAAAGGATGCTACATTAGAAGAGATACAAGAAACAGGAGCTTCTTTTAGAAGTAAATACATAATAGATACAATTCAGAATGTATATAACGCTACCAAGGAAAGAGAAAATTTAAAGGGGATTGAAGATAATCCATTTTTGAAATACAATTTAGATTATATTAAAAATTTGGACGATGATGAATGTCATGACGCTTTACAGGAATTTAAAGGAGTTGGAGCTAAAGTTGCTGATTGCATAATGTTATTTTCTATGGAAAAAACATCAGCCTTTCCAGTAGATGTATGGGTTAAACGTGCTATGATTCATTTTTATGGAGCAGAAGATTCCTCTTTAAATAAAATTAGAATTTTTGCAAGAAACAAATTCGGTAAGTTAGCTGGATTTGCACAACAATATTTTTTCTATTATGCAAGAGAAAACAAGATAAAAATTGAAGAATAAAGAAGATACAAATTAAGGTCAAAATTGGGAAAATTCAGAAAATTGGAACTATACAATACTTGTTATATTTTTAACAATAGTATGTTATAATTATATCATGTTAAAAATAAGATAAAAATTATTCATGGGAGAGTGTGTATAATGTTTCAATTTGATAATCAGCTTTTAAAGCTAAAACATGAGGTTCTTACTAGAGTCGCAGTATTAGCAAAGGAAAGTAATATCAGTAAAGAAGAAATAGAGAAAATTCCTTATGCTATGATTACAGGAGAAATTGCAACGTATAGAGATACTGTTGAACACGAAAGAGATGTAGTCTTAGAAAGAGCAAAACTAGCGGCAGGATGTATGCCAAATGGTAAAAATGCACAAGAACTAGTTGACATAGATGAAGAAAAGCAAATATTATATGTTATAAAAACGGCATGCGATAGATGCTCAACAAAGAAATTTCAAGTTACTGATGCTTGTAGAAATTGTATAGCTCATAAGTGTGAAAGTTCATGTAATTTTGGAGCAATTACATATGTTGATGGAAGAGCGTATATTGACCCAGACAAATGTAAAGAATGTGGAATGTGTAATAAAGCATGTCCTTATAATGCAATAGCAGAAGATATGAGACCTTGTAAAAAATCATGTCCAACAGGAGCATTAAGCTATAATGCAGAAGATCTTAGTGCTGAAATTACAGAAAGTAAGTGTGTAAATTGTGGTGCTTGCATGTCAGCATGTCCATTTGGAGCTATAGAAGACAAGAGTTCACTAGTTAAGGTTGTTAATAGATTAACAGAGAAAGAGAATATTTATGCTGTAGTTGCACCAGCAATAACTGGAGAATTTGGACCAAAAACAACTTATGGACAAGTTAAGAATGCAATTAAAGCATTAGGATTTACAGATATGGTAGAAGCGGCTTGTGGAGCAGATGCAGTAACTGTACATGAAAGTAATGAATTTGTGGAAAGAATGGAAAAGGGCGATAGCTATATGACGAATTCATGTTGTCCAGGATTCTTAAGTTACATTGAAAAGATTATGCCAGATCAAGTTGAAAGAATTTCAGGAACTGTTTCACCAATGGTAGCTACAGGTAGGTATATAAAAGCTAAAGATAAGGATGCAAAAGTAGTATTCATAGGACCTTGTACTGCTAAGAAAAATGAAGTATTAATAGATTCTATAAAAGATTCTGTTGATTATGTATTAACTTTTGAGGAATTAGTAGCTTTATTTGATGCATTCGAGGTTAATCCTGCAACTTGTAAAGATATAGTAGTTGATGATGCTTCAATCTTTGGTAGAAATTTTGCCCTAGGTGGAGGATTAACCGCTGCTATAGAAAATTATGTGCAAGAAAAGGGTGTTAATATAGACTTTAAGCCAGTGAAAGTTTCAGGTGGAGCAGAAATTAAGAAAACTATGACTATGGCTAAAGTCGGTAAGTTAGGTGGAAACTTTATTGAAGGTATGATGTGTGAAGGTGGTTGTATTAATGGAGCTGCTAAGATTATGCCGGTAATGAAGGCTAAAGCACCATTTACTAAAACAAATCAACAATCAACAATTAAGAGTGTATTATCTAATAAAACAATAGAAGAATACCATAATATAAACTTAGAAAGATAATATTTAAAGGATTAAGACTTCAATCAGTATAAAGTGATTCTTAACTTCAAATGGGGTTTTCTTAATAGGAATACAATTTTCTCAACCTGAAGATTAGAAGAACTTATCCAGGAACTAGAATCAGTAGTACTCTCACTTTAAAAAGTTGAAGTATTACTGATTCTAGTTATCGGATAAATTTACTTGATTGGAGTTTTTTTAATTAGGCACAATCAAGAAAATAACTAATCCATCTGCTAGCCTATTTTCCATCATCCTGTGTCGGTAGATTGCACTAATAGGCTCGCTATGAGCACAATCTGTCTCCTTGCCTGATGAAAATATGCATGGCATTTGGGATTTGTTATTTTTTTTCATGTGCCTTAAAAAAATAATTATAAAGTTGAATAAAACGAAGAAAAGTTAAGTAAATGGGATATATTTTAAGATAATAAGTAATATTCGCTGAAAAAAGGGATATAATATTAGAAGTAATGTTTGAATTATATGGTTATAAAGGATATTATAATTATATTAGCACTCGGTGTTGGTGAGTGCTAACAGAAAATTAAAACATAAAAAGAATGTATATATATTTTAAGGAGGGTTTTTTATGAATATTAAGCCACTTGGTGAAAGAGTAGTAATTAAAAAATTAGAGGCAGAGGAAAAGACTAAAAGCGGGATAGTTTTAACTGGCACTGCAAAGGAAAGACCACAAGAAGCAGAAGTAGTTGCAGTAGGTCCTGGAGCTGTTGTAGATGGTAAAAGAATAGATATGGAAGTAAAGGTTGGAGATAAGGTTTTATACTCTAAATATGCTGGTACAGAAGTAAAAGTAGATGGAGAGGAATATACTATATTAAAACAAGAAGATATCCTAGCAATAGTTGAATAAATAATTTGAAATTCAAGTTAAAAATTTAAAAATAATCAGAAATTAAAATAAGTTATTATAAGGAGAGTGTTATATAAATGGCTAAGATGTTAAAATTCGGAGAAGATGCAAGAAGATCTATGCAAATAGGTGTAGATAAATTAGCAGATACAGTTAAGGTAACTTTAGGACCTAAAGGTAGAAATGTAGTATTAGATAAAAAATTTGGAGCACCATTAATAACAAATGATGGAGTTTCAATTGCAAGAGAAATAGAGTTAGAAGATCCATATGAAAATATGGGAGCTCAATTAGTTAAAGAAGTTGCAACAAAAACTAATGATGTAGCTGGAGATGGAACTACAACTGCAACATTACTTGCACAAGCCATAATTAGAGAAGGATTAAAGAATGTAACAGCTGGAGCTAATCCAATCTTAATTAGAACAGGCATTAAAATGGCTGTAGACAAGGCTGTTGAAGAAATCAAAAAGATTTCTAAACCAGTTGATGGTAAAGAAGATATAGCCAGAGTTGCTGCAATTTCAGCTTCTGATGAAGAAGTTGGTAAGTTAATAGCAGATGCTATGGAGAAGGTTGGAAATGAAGGTGTTATTACTATAGAAGAGTCTAAATCAATGGGAACAGAATTAGATGTAGTTGAAGGAATGCAATTTGATAGAGGATATGTATCACCTTATATGGCTACAGATACTGAAAAAATGGAAGCTAATTTAGATAATCCATATATATTAATAACAGATAAGAAGATTACAAGTATTCAAGAAATCTTACCAATACTTGAACAAATAGTTCAATCAGGTAAGAAGTTATTAATTATTGCTGAAGACATTGAAGGAGAAGCAATGGCTACATTAGTAGTTAACAAATTAAGAGGAACATTTACTTGCGTGGCTGTAAAAGCACCAGGTTTTGGAGATAGAAGAAAAGAAATGTTACAAGACATTGCTATATTAACTGGTGGAACTGTTATAGCTGAAGAATTAGGAAGAGATTTAAAAGAAGTTACAATTGATATGCTGGGTACAGCTGACAGCGTTAAAGTAAGCAAGGAAAATACTGTTATAGTTAATGGAAAGGGTGATTCTGCTTCGATAAAAGATAGAATTAACCAAATAAAAATTCAAGTTGAAGAAACAACTTCAGAATTCGATAAAGAGAAATTACAAGAAAGATTAGCTAAATTGGCTGGTGGAGTTGCAGTAATTAAAGTTGGTGCAGCAACTGAAACTGAACTTAAAGAAAAGAAACTTAGAATTGAAGATGCATTAGCTGCAACAAAAGCTGCCGTTGAAGAAGGAATAGTAGCTGGTGGTGGAACTGCTTATATTAATGTAATTAATGAGGTTTCTAAGTTGACTTCAGATGTTGCTGATACACAAGTTGGTATCAATATAATTGTTAAAGCGTTAGAAGAACCAGTAAGACAAATAGCAACTAATGCTGGAGTAGAAGGTTCAGTAATAGTTGAAAAAGTTAAAAATAGTGAACCTGGAATAGGATATGATGCATTACATGGAAAATATATAAACATGATAAAGGCTGGAATAGTAGACCCAACTAAAGTTACTAGATCAGCACTTCAAAATGCAGCATCAGTATCATCAACATTCTTAACAACAGAAGCTGCAGTAGTTGATATTCCATCAAAGGAACCAGCAATGCCAGGTGGCGCAGGAATGGGAATGGACGGAATGTACTAAGATAATATATTAATAACGAAAAGTATTAAAAAGGTAAGCATTTAAAAAATGCTTACTCTTTTTTTATTTACAAATTTATCAAAATAAGTTGAAGGCTGTGGATAGTATATAAAAAATTATAATAAAATATACAATTTTGGGTGTATAAGAATTTATAAAGTAGGAATAATTAAAATATCAAAAAATATGAAAGGTAGATGGTAGATGATAAAATATTATAATAGTAAGATTAAAAATAAGATGTATAAGAAAGAAAAAAGCAAGGTAGTTAGAAAGAAAAAAGTTTTTAATAAAAGTAGGAAAAGAAAAGGATTTACTTTGATTGAAGTAATTGCAGTGATTGCAATTATAGGAATTTTAGCAGCTGCAATTTTACCTAATGTAAGTGGATATATAAAAGAAGCTAAAAAAGTAAAGGTTGTGGATCAATGCCGGAAAGTTGTAATGGCTGCAGAGTCATATAAACTAAGATATAATGAATTAGAAAAAGATACAACAGTAGAAACGATGCAAGATATGGATGGAGTTAATAAGTATTTAGATCAAGTCGATTTAAGTAATTTGCCTGAGGATACAACATTAGAACGATGTTACGATATTGTTAATGGTGCAGAATTTGATATAGAGGGAGATAATGACATACTGACAGCTTTAACACCTATTGATGGAGTGTAATAAATAAAAGTTTTTTATACAATATTTCATTACAGTAACACTCAACATAATTTGAATGTAAAATTGAGTCATATAAAATTAAATATTTTGTGTGGCTCAATTTTTATTAAGGTGAGAAATTAAAAGTGAGCAATCTTAAATCAAGTTATCCACTTAGTTTAATTGCATTTTCTAAAATGCAATTTTAATTTCAAATTTATTGACTTTAGATTATACATACATTATAATAGTTTTAATTCAAAACATAGCACATTTGAAAACTCGTATATACCTTGAATATGGCAAGGAGTATCTAGCGGAAGCCGTAAATTTCCGACTATGAGTGATATTGGTATAGGCTAAATCTAGATTTTTATTAGCATATTAACATCACTTAGAAGTTAATGTGCTTTTTTTATACACCAAAATAGCCTGAAAAATGAAATATAAAAATCATAAACTATACAAAATGAAATAAATAATTCAAATATAAGGGGGATTTATAATGGCAAAAATAATTAAAACTGCATATACTTTTGATGATGTATTACTAGTACCTAATAAATCAGAGATATTACCAAGAGAAGTAAGCACAAAAACACAGTTAACTAAAACAATAAAGTTAAATATTCCTTTAATGAGCGCTGGAATGGATACAGTAACTGAATCAAAGATGGCAATTGCTGTAGCAAGAGAAGGCGGAATTGGAATTATACATAAAAATATGACTATTGAAGAACAAGCAAAAGAAGTTGATAGAGTTAAGAGACAAGAAAATGGAGTTATTACAGATCCTATATTCTTATCACAAGATCATCTTATTCAAGATGCAGAAAATCTAATGGCACAATATAGAATATCAGGAGTTCCAATTACAACTGAAAAGGGAAAATTAATTGGAATAATAACAAACAGGGACATAATATTTGAAACAAACTTCCAAAAAAAGATTTCAGAAGTAATGACTAAAGAAAATTTAATTACTGCATCAGAAAATACAACAGTAGAAGAAGCTAAAGAAATTTTAAAGAAGCATAAAATAGAAAAATTACCTTTAGTTGATAAAGATGGATATTTAAAAGGTTTAATCACAATGAAAGATATTGAAAAAGTGAGGAAGTTCCCAAATGCTGCTAAGGATGATAAAGGTAGATTATTATGTGGAGCAGCAGTAGGTGTTACTGGAAATATGATGGAGAGAGTTGAAGCATTATTTAAAGCTCAAGTTGATGTTATCACTCTTGATACAGCGCATGGACATTCAAAAGGCGTTTTAGATGCAGTTTCACAAATTAAAAAAGTATATCCTGATCTTCAAGTTATAGCTGGAAACATTGCTACAGCTGAAGCTACAGAAGATTTAATAAAAGCTGGAGCAGACTGTGTTAAAGTTGGTATTGGACCTGGATCAATTTGTACTACTAGAGTAGTTGCAGGAGTTGGGGTTCCTCAACTAACAGCTGTTATGGATTGCGCAGAAGTAGGTAGAAAGTATGGTATTCCTGTAATTGCAGACGGTGGACTTAAATATTCAGGAGATATAGTAAAAGCATTAGCAGCTGGAGCATCTGTTGCAATGATGGGATCATTATTTGCAGGCTGTGAAGAAGCACCGGGAGCAATGGAAATATATCAAGGAAGAAGTTATAAGGTTTATAGAGGAATGGGTTCTTTAGCTGCTATGGAAAGTGGATCTAAGGATAGATATTTCCAAGAAGGCAATAAGAAATTAGTTCCAGAAGGTGTTGAAGGAAGAATTGCTTATAAGGGATATGTTACAGATACTATATTCCAATTAATGGGTGGAATTAAATCGGGACTTGGATATTTAGGATCAAAGAATTTTGATATCTTATATGAAACAGCTAATTTTGTAGTTCAAACATCAGCTGGATTTAGAGAAAGTCATCCACATGACATTAATATAACTAAAGAAGCTCCTAATTATAGTGTAGGACAATAATAAAAATTCACAGTTCAAAGTCATAGAGGATGCTACTTATGTGAACTGTGCATTATTTAATTTAATTAAGTAATAAATTTTTGATTGAAAATTGTCTGAATTTATTGATAAAAATTTTGATTTAGTTGATAATAGAAAATATAAGAACAATTTAGGAGGAGAATATGAAAAAAGATTTAGTTTTAGTTGTTGATTTTGGTGGACAGTATAATCAATTGATAGCAAGAAGAGTAAGAGAATGTGGTGTTTATTGTGAAATTATTCCATATGACTATACTATAGAAAAAATAAAAGCTAAAAATCCAAAGGGTATAATATTTACTGGTGGACAAAATAGTGTTTATGGAGAAGATTCTCCAACTATAGATAAAAGAGTATTTGATTTAGGAGTACCTATACTTGGAATATGCTATGGAGATCAATTAATTGCTCATATGCTAGGTGGAAAAGTTACAACGGCACCAGTAAGAGAATATGGTAAGACAAATATAACTTTAGATAAATCATCTAAATTATTTGAAGGAATTGAAACTAATGGAATTGCTTTAATGAGTCATACTGATTCTATACAAGAAGTACCAAAGGGCTTCAAAGTAACAGCACATACAGAAGTTTGTCCTATTGCAGCTATGGAAAATGAAGAACAAAAAATTTATGGAGTTCAATTCCATCCAGAAGTTGAACATACTGAATTTGGACAAAAGATGTTAGAAAATTTTGTACATAATATTTGCGGATTAGAAAATAGTTGGACTATGGCCTCTTTTGCAGAGGAAAAAATAAAAGAAATTAAAGAATTAGTTGGAGATAAAAAAGTATTATGTGCTTTATCTGGTGGAGTTGACTCATCAGTTGCAGCAATGATCGTACATAAAGCTATTGGACATAACTTAACTTGCATATTTGTTGATCACGGTTTACTTAGAAAAGATGAAGGAGATACAGTTGAAAGAGTATTCAAGAAAGAATTTGATATGAACATTAAGAGAGTTAATGTTGCTGATAGATTCCTTGGAAAACTTGCTGGAGTATCAGATCCTGAAACTAAGAGAAAAATCATTGGTGAAGAATTTATAAGAGTTTTTGAAGAAGAAGCTAAAAAGGTTGGAGATATTGATTACCTTGTTCAAGGAACAATTTATCCAGATATCGTTGAAAGCGGAACTAAAACTTCAGCTACAATAAAATCACATCACAATGTTGGTGGACTTCCTGAAGATATGCAATTCTCATTGATAGAACCATTAAGAGAATTGTTTAAAGATGAAGTTAGAGCAGTAGGAGAAGAACTTGGAATTCCTCATAAATTAGTATGGAGACAACCATTCCCAGGTCCAGGTTTAGCTATAAGAGTATTAGGTGATATAACAGAAGAAAAGCTTGAAATAGTAAGAGAAGCTGATGCAATCTTTAGAGATGAAGTTGCAAATGCAAATCTTGATGAAACTATATGGCAATATTTTGCGTGTTTACCTAACATTAAATCAGTTGGAGTAATGGGAGATGAAAGAACATACTGCCATACTATTGCTTTAAGGGCAGTAACTTCAAATGATGCAATGACTTCAGAATGGGCAAGAATTCCATATGAATTATTAGATTTAGTAAGTAGAAGAATTGTAAATGAAGTTAAGGGAGTAAACAGAATTGTTTATGACATAACAAGTAAGCCACCTGCTACTATAGAATGGGAATAGGCTTGAAGTAAGTTAAATAAGGCATTTAGAAACTTAGAGAAAATTTAATGAAAGATTTAGTAGCTTAGATATTATCTGAAAAAGGTAACATCTAAGCTACTTTTTTATTAAATAAAATAGGAAATGACATAAAAGTAAGGTAAAATTTACAATATATCACTATAGAGACTTCCATTCCAAATTGTTCTTTATTTCGTTAATCTCATATTTTGCCAACGATTAATAACAAATATAGTAGATCAGCATAATATAATATTAGATAATTGTTAAAATTTCTGAAGTTTTGTTTAGGAGATATTTTTAATTCAACAAATTATGATCAAGTACGAAGGAGAGAAGAATATGGAAAACAGAAATGATGGAAGAGAATGCAGAAATAATGATGCAGATGAACTTGAAAGCAGGGATACAAGAAATTGTTCACGTGGTGAAAGAAATAATTGTCATAATAGAAACCATGATCGTCTTGCTGATGTTTTAGCAGAGGCTTACAATGATGGGTATAAACAAGGATATTGTGATGGATTTAAAGACGGTCGTGAGAAAGGACGAGTTGAAGGATATCAAGCAGGTTTAAAAGATGGATATGTGAAAGCAAAACAAGAAGTTTTGAACTTTATAAAAAGAAATAGATGCTGTTGTTGTAGATGCGGTTGCCGTTAAAACAAGAAGCGTTTTGTAAAAATAAATAGCGTCATAAAAAGAGGAATTATAAAAATAGTCCTCTTTTTTATGTGCTTAAAATTATAATTAGTGAAAATTCTAATAAAAATAGATTCAGAAGGCAGAACTTATCTTCAAGGGTAATTTTAAATGAATGAACTTAATTGTAACATATAGATTATTTACAAAAAAAACTAAAAGCTAAGATATGATTTAAAGAATTTATGATATAATTAAGCGATAAAATAAAAAAAATAATTATATATGGAGGTAGAATAGAAGATGAGTAAAGGAATATCATTAGATTTATCAAAGGTTGCACCTTATTTGACTATGAATGAACTTGATTATATGGAGGACATGGTTAAAAGTGCTCATGACAAATTACATAATGGAACAGGAGCAGGAAATGATTTTTTAGGTTGGGTTGATCTACCAGTGAACTATGATAAAGATGAATTTGCAAGAATTAAAAAAGCTGGAGAAAAGATTAAATCAGATTCAGATGTTTTAATAGTTATTGGAATAGGTGGATCATATCTTGGTGCTAGAGCTGCAATTGAAATGTTAACAAATAATTTTCATATTGCACTAGATAATGATAAAAGAAAAGTTCCTAAAATATTTTATGTAGGTAATAACATTAGTTCTACATATATGACTGAACTTTTACAAGCAATTGAAGGAAAAGATATAAGTTTAAATATAATTTCAAAATCAGGTACTACTACAGAACCTGCATTAGCATTTAGAATTTTAAGAACATATTTAGAAAAGAAATATGGTATTGATGAAGCTAGAAAGAGAATTTATGCAACAACTGATAGAGCTAGGGGTGCATTAAAGACATTAGCTGATGCTGAAGGATATGAAAGCTTTGTAGTTCCTGATAATGTTGGAGGAAGATTTACAGTATTAACAGCAGTTGGGTTATTACCAATAGCAGCCGCTGGAATCGATATAGATGATATGATGAAAGGTGCTGCTGATGCAAGAGAAGCTTATTCTAATCCATCACTTAAGGATAATGATGCTTATAAATATGCAGCAACTAGAAATGCGTTATATAATAAAGGAAAATCAATAGAAGTATTAGTTAATTATGAACCATCACTTCACTACTTCAATGAATGGTGGAAGCAATTATTTGGAGAATCAGAAGGAAAAGATAATAAAGGATTATTCCCAGCAGCAGTTGATTTTACTACAGATCTTCATTCAATGGGACAATATATTCAAGATGGAAGAAGAATAATGTTTGAAACAGTTATAAATGTAGAAAAGGCAAAATATGAAATTAATATAGAAGAAGCTGAAAATGACATGGATGGCTTAAACTTCTTAGCTGGAAAGACTATGGATTTTGTTAATAAAAAGGCATTCCAAGGAACATTACTAGCTCATAATGATGGCGGAGTTCCAAATATGGTATTAAATGTACCAGAAATTTCACCATATTACTTTGGATATATGGCTTATTTCTTTGAGAAAGCTTGTGGAATAAGTGGATACCTTTTAGGAATAAATCCATTTGACCAACCAGGTGTTGAAGCATATAAGAAAAATATGTTTGCTCTTTTAGGAAAGCCAGGATATGAAGATCTTAAGGCAGAACTAGAAAAGAAACTTTAATTTAGATGAAAATTATAATTGATGGAGATGCCTGTCCAGGTATCTCTATTATTGAAAAAATAGCAAAGAACCATGAAATTCCAGTAATAATTTATTGTGATATTCATCATTTTATTCAAAGTGATTATGCGCAAGTTAAAATTGTTGATAGTGGATTCCAAAGCGTAGACATGTATGTGATGAATGAAACTAAAGAGGGAGATATAATTGTATCTCAAGATTATGGTGTAGCTGCAATATGTTTATCTAAAAAAGCGAAGGTAATAAATCCTAAAGGATTTATATATGATGAAAAGAATATTGACAGGTTATTAGAAGAAAGACATATATCACAAAAAATAAGAAGAGGTGGAGGGAAAACCTTCAATGCTAAAAAAAGAACAGAAGAAGATGATTTAAGATTAGAAAAAAATTTGATGAAACTTGTAAAGAGTTAATATTAGGCGTATAAAAATATAATATTATATTGACTTATTATTTTTAATATGCATTATTTAGAAGCTTAATTGTAGGCTTCTTTTTTTGAGGGAAAATTTAACCTAAAGGATAAAAAATGAAATATTACTTTTAACAACAACTTCATGTATTAGTTTACATAAAGAAATATGATATAATTAAAACAAAAAAAATTAACTGAAGTTATTTACAAATAATGGTATAAATGTATAATATAATAATAGGGGTTTATTTGAGAGCAATTATGAAAGGGGCATGGATTTTATGGAAGAACTTCAGTTAAAATATATTGAGATAATTTTTGATAAGCAAATGCCACAAAATGTTGGCACAGAAATAAATATATTAAGCAAAATAGATAGTCAAATTGGAAATTTAGAATATAAATTTATTGTTGGTAAGGGTGGTATTTGGAATACCATACAAGAATTTTCAGAAAAGAATGAGTGCGTGTGGAAACCTAAAAGAGAAGGGGAGTATATGGTTATGGTACAAGGTAGAGAAAAGGATGGAAGAAAGTCTTTGGATTATCTAGCTAAGGAAGATTACTCTATAGTTAGAGGTGAGGTAATAAATACTATGTACGAAGAAGAATCCATTGAAAAAGTTGTAAATCAAGGAGAAGTAAAAATAGATTTTAAAGATATATTAGATACTGAATATGAAAATTTATTAGTAATTAAAGAAAATTCTATACAAAGTAATACAGTAGATAAAGTAGTATTCTTTGACGGAATTGAACTTTTAGAGGATGAAAAGGAGATTTTAATAGGCATCAATGATGTTCAGGGAGAAATAGCTTTTTCTGAAGAGGGAGAAATAATTGATAATGATAAAATAGGAATTATAGAAATTAAAGATAAAGAAATAACGGTTAAAGATAGCAAAGTTGAATTTCTTCATGAAGTAATATTAGAGAAAAATCGTGCATTATCAGGAGAATCAAAAGATAATATCGAGAGAGGATTAAGTGTTATAAAGGAAATTATAATTGATAAAGAAGAAATTTTGGTTGGAGGAAAGTGCTCCATAGAAGTAAAAACATTTGATGAGAATATGTATTTATATAGATTTTATATTAAAAGATATAAGGAATGGGATATTGTTAGAGATTATGATGCAAGCAATATTTTAAAATATACAGCTACTGAAGTAGGTGAAAAAGAATTTTTAATTCAATGCAAAAAAATGGAGTCTGTTGAAATTTTTGAAGATTATAGAATTGTAAAAGTAAAGGTTAAGGATATAAGTAAAATAGAAATAACAAATTTTAAATGTTTAAGTAAGTCGTTAATAGTTGGAGAAAAGTTGGAATTTATAGTAGATACAAATATTGAATCAGAGGAAAATGGAAAAGATGAACTTATAGTGTTATATAAATTTTATAAAATTTATAAGGATGGAAAATCAGTTTGCATACAGGATTACTCTTCAAAAAATGATGTATATTATAAAGAGATGGAGGAAGGAAGCTATAGGATTTTATGCCTTGTAAAAAGTCTACTTTCTAACAAAGAATATGATGATAGGGCTATTTTAGTATATGAAGTAAAGCCTTATAAAAAAATTACAATAAATAGCTTTGTAGCTAATTTTAATTCGCCTCAAGTAACTGAAAATGATATAAAATTCACTTCAGAGGTGCAAGGTGGAAATAAGCTATTATATAAATATAAGGTTAAGGGACCTATTGAAGAAGATACTGGTTTTATAGATAAAGATGAATTTACTTGGAGGCCTATGGAAGCAGGAGAATATGAAGTTATATTGTATGTTAAAGATGTTAACTACAAGAAAGAATATGAGGATACTAAAAAAATTGCATTTACTATTGAAAAAAAGGGAAAGAAGCCAGTGAGAATTCTGGAGGTAGTAATTGATAAGGAAAAGAAAATCATAACTGGAGAGCCTGTTAACATAATGGTTAATGGAGAAGGGGGAACAAAACTTCTATATGCATTTACAGTTAGGAAGGATAATAGAAGGTTAGAGGGAGTCGAGTATAACAAATCTAACTGGATCAATTTTATTCCAAAACAAGTTGGTGAATACGAAATAGAAATAATGATTAAAGACAAATACTCAGACAAACCTTACGATACTCATACAGTTATATACTTAAAAGCCATGGAATACTTACCAGGAGAGATAGATTATATAATTTTACCTTGTAAAGAAACTCATTTAGTTGGAGAGACCATTGAGTTTGAATGTATTATTCAAAATACACAAAATGTTGTGGTTAAATATGAAACTAAAATTAATGGAAATTCTGTTGAACAAACTGGATTCTCAAAGAATAAAAAGTTAAGATTTGTGCCTAAGATTGCAGGCAAATATACAATAGAAGTTTATGCTAAAAATTTAAAATGCAAGGGAGAGTATGACTCTAAGAAGCAGGTAAGTATATATGTAAGTGAATCATCCCCTGTAATAGAAACTAAAATAATAACAAATAAAGTAGAAGGTAACATAAATGAAGAATTTACTTTTGAGGTTATAAGCAGAGGTGGAAAGGATGTTTGTTTCGAATTTTATTTAATGGAAAATAATGAATGGAAAAAAGTACAAGCTTATAGTAGAAAACACCACTATAGTTTTATACCATTTATTCCAGGAAAGTATAAAATCTTAGCATTAGCAAAGAGTTATTATAAAAAAGTTAGTTATGAAGATTATGACGAAATAATATTTCATGTTAAAGGTCTAAGGAAATAGTTCGAAAATAACTAGAGGCATCTTTGGATAGGTGTTTTTTAGATGCCTAAGATGAATTTTGGGAGGAAGGTTATTTTAAGATGGCAATAGATAGTTTAAATCAAATCTCAAATGAGCAACTATTAGCAATGAATATGATTGGGAATGGACAAGTGACAAATGAGTCCGATTCAACAAGTAGTACTAACGATGAATCAAATTTAGCATTTCAATTAGTAATGAAAAATTTAATGGAATCATCAAAAAATTCTAAAGAAAACAATGTTGCTACATTAAGGGATGGTGTAAATTCAGTAAAAAGTCAAGCAACTAATGCTGGAAAGTTGGATAATACCAATAGTGTAAAAGGTGATAATAGTAAAGTAACAACAAATAATGTTGCGAGAGTAGCACAACAATATGCAACGGGACAAAACTTACAAGATATACCTATGATTTTAAATAATAAGTATGTGAATCTTGCAGGAAAGTCTGGATCAGTATTATCTAATAGAAGTGATGTTGATATGCAGAAGATATATAATGCAGTAAATGCTGCATCTGGAAAATATGGAGTAGATGCCAATTTAATTTTGTCTATAATTAAACAAGAATCTGATTTTGATCCATATTCAACATCTAGTTCTGGAGCATCTGGATTAATGCAAATTATGCCTCAAAATTTTGCCAATGTAGGTGTTACAGATCAATATGATGTAAACCAAAATATTAATGGCGGAACTAAATTATTTAAAGAATATTTGGATAAATTTGATGGAAATCCCGAGATGGCACTTATGGCGTACAACGGTGGGCCAGGTACTATGCAAAAAAGAGGAGTTTCATCAGCATCTGATTTATATAAAATGCCACAAGAAACTCAAAATTATGTTCCAAGAGTAATGGGATAT
>JAKBFR010000228.1 GCA_021837545.1 Bacillota bacterium
ACTATTTGTTTTTCTTTGTCGCAATCAAGCAACTCACTTAGTGTATCACTTGGTTTAGATCTTGTCAACAACTTTCTTTAAATCTTTCAAACTCCTTTTTCAAAGGGTTCTTATCAAATTCTTTTAAATTGTTTGCGTCTCTTTGCGACGTCTTTTATCTTAACACATACATTTACCCCAGTTATTATTATAGTCTTTATTTTTTTGAATTTAAATACATAATTCTATCTTATTCTCTATTTTTCTACATAATTCTATTATTGATACACTAGGCAGAGTTACTTACTATTATACACATATAAAACAATTAAACTGCTATAAACACTATATATATTTAGTACATACTATTAAATACTAATGTAAAATTATAATAATTAAGCTCTCTATTTTACTGTGCTAGGTCTCTCAATATTGCTAGTTATTTAAATACAACTAGTTTAAAAGAGCTACTAAATTATATAGTAGAATCAAAATTAGTTATTCTAATATATATTTAGTAGTCCTTTTGCTAACTGTGTCTTCATTTAGTTTTTAATTCTTTCATTTTACAATCTAAACATTCTTTAAGAAGTATTTTAAAAATCTTAAATCGTTTGTTAATTCTGGATGAAAAGATGTTGCTATAATATTATCCTGTTTAGCTGCTACTATCTTATTCTCTACTTCACATAAAATCTCTACGTTTTCTTTTACTTCTGTTATATACGGAGCTCTAATAAAAATAAGTTCCATTTTTTCATATGATACTTCTTCTATTATAGTTTCAGTTTTGAAACTATCTATTTGAGTTCCAAATGCATTTCTTCTCACTTTTATATCCATAATCTCTAGATGTCTTAATTCTTGACCTTCTATTTCATTTGCTAATAATATCATGCCTGCACACGTCCCCCACGTAGGCAATCCATTTTTTATCTTTTGCTTTAACGGTTCAATTAATCCTGTTATTTTAAGAAGCTTACCAATAGTAGTACTTTCTCCACCCGGCAATATTATGGCATCAATATCATTTAAATCTTTTTCTTTTTTCACTTGAACTCCAATATGTCCTAATGATTTTATTTGATTCAAATGTTCAATTACACCACCTTGAAATGCTAAAACTCCAACTTTCATTTTACCATCCTCTTATAGCAAACTGTGTTTGGATTTCTTCTGCTGAAATTCCACTCATTGCTCCGCCTAAATCAGTAGAAACCTCTGCTAATTTTTCCGGATCATTATAATAGGTAGTAGCAAGTACAATTGCTCTTGCTCTCCTTTCTGGATTATCAGATTTAAATATACCTGATCCTACAAATACTCCGTCACATCCTAATTGCATCATAAGAGCTGCGTCTGCTGGAGTTGCAATACCACCTGCCGCAAAGTTTACTACAGGTAACTTACCATTTTCCCAAACGTACTTAACTAAATCATATGGTGCATTGAAGTTTTTAGCTAAAGTCATTAATTCTTCTTTTGATGCACTTTGTATTTGCTTTATTTGATCTGTCATAGTTCTCATGTGCTTAACAGCTTGAACTACATCACCAGTACCAGCTTCACCCTTAGTTCTTATCATTGATGCACCTTCGCCAATTCTTCTTAATGCCTCTCCAATATTAGTTGCACCACAAACAAATGGAATCTTAAAATCTTCTTTACTTATATGATATTTATCATCAGCTGGTGTAAGAACTTCACTTTCATCTATAAAGTCAATGTTTAATGATTCTAGAATTTGTGCCTCTACAAAATGCCCAATTCTGACCTTGGCCATAACAGGAATCGATACCGCTTCTTGAATTTCCTTTATCATTTTAGGATCTGACATTCTAGCCACTCCGCCTTCTTTTCTTATATCAGAAGGTACTCTTTCAAGTGCCATCACTGCACATGCCCCTGCCTTTTCAGCAATAATAGCCTCTTCTTTATTAACAACATCCATAATTACTCCGCCCTTTAGCATTTGAGCAAGATTTTTATTTACTATTTCCCTTTCCATTATAAAAGCCCCCTTTATTTTTATATTTTAAATAATAAAATATGTATGCATACAATGCAAATGTATGCATACAATTTGTAGACTTTTATTCTTATTAGACTAAATGTTAGTAATTATATTGAAATATCTATTTTCCTATTAATTTATCATTTTAAAATTTACTTTATTCACATATATTTATGTATCTCTTAAACTTCCCCTTACAAACATAACATTTATTAATAATATCAAATCCTGATTCTATAATATGTTTATCCATATTCTCAAAGGTAACTATAACCAATTTATTTGTAATTCTACGAGCAGTTTTCATAAGAGCTGTTTGTTCTTCGATGGTTGTTGATGTAAATAGACCGTATGGTAAATCTATAATAGCAACATCATATTTTTCTTCTATATTATGCATATCACTATTAGTTATTACATTTTTATATCCAAAGAACTGCAGATTTTTTTGAGCATTTTCTGCTATGCTCTTATTAATTTCATATCCTTTCACATTAATCCCCATTGAAAGAGCGTCAATGACTACTGTTCCTACGCCACAACACGGATCTATTAACTTACAACCCAAATCATTTTTAACTGCTATGTTAACTAATGCTCTGGATACTCTTAAGCTTAATGAGTTTGAATATGAATAAGGTTTCTTGTCATGAATATGCCACTCATAATCATTTCTCTCATATTCACCAAATATCCATCTTTCATCAACTTTAGTTACTCCAAGCAAGGCTTTAGGATTATGCATTTCGGACTGGCCAGTTATAACAAGTCCTATTTCTCTTATACTTTTAAGTCTTTCCTCATAATTCACATCTCCATTTTCTAGTTTTATATAACACACCTTAAAGTCATCATAAGATAACTTCTCTTCTATAATATTTTCGACTATTTGTTCTAATGAATCTTCTTCGTATATTATGGAAATCATATCTTTTATAAAAGGACTTCTTGATGGTTCCACATAATAATTTGAAAATAAAAACTTTTCACTTGGAATTTTATCAAAAAGATATTTCATTTCCATTTTACATAAATTTTCTTCAAATACAGGATAATTAATAGAATAAAAATATCTTTTATTATTATCGCTATTTTCAATATTTAATAATTTTTTGCTCAATTTACTTCAACCTCTTCATTCTTTAATTTGTTTGAAATTATTATAAATACCTTTATTTTTTGTCAGTTACTTCTATTATAAATACCACTATTTTATCTTACTGTCTATGTAACACTGTAACAAAAAAATATATCCTTTTATTTATGAATAATCTAGATTAACTTAAATAAATGATTAATTAATTCCAATTTTTTTTATTATATAAGTAAACCACAAAAA
>JAKBFR010000229.1 GCA_021837545.1 Bacillota bacterium
TTATAATAGGTCAAAATGCATTATTGCTAAAGCAACTATAGTAATGTATAATCTTAAAAGTACAAGATATTGTGTTCGGAGGGGAAGTTAATGCTATATGTAGTAAAAAGAGATGGCAGAAAGGTTGAGTTTAATTTAACTAAGATATCTAATGCCATTAAGGGAGCAGCAGATGAGATAGGCTTTGAAATAAAAGAAAGTGAAATTCTAAAGCTATGCCAAATAGTTATAAAAACTATTGAGAGTTTAGAAGAAAATAGTGTAACTGTAGAACATATACAAAATATAGTTCAAACTACGCTTATCGAAAATGGATATGAAGAGATAGGTAATGTTTATGCAGCATATAGAAATGAAAGAACTAAAGTTAGAGAGATAAAATCCGACTTGATGAAAGCTATTGGACAGATTGGTGTAGAAACTGACAGAGATAATGCAAATGTGGGAAATAATTTTAGCTCAAAGCTATTAAGAATAGCCAGTGAATCAAATAAGTGGCATAATCTTAGTAAGATGACTAAAAGGCTTTCTAAAGCACATGAAACCGGTGATGTTTATTATCATGATTTGGACAGTTACAATTTAACTATAAATTGTTTACATATACCGACTATGGAAGTTTTAAAAAAGGGTTTTAATACTGGTTACGGCTACATAAGACCGCCTAAAAGAATAGAGTCAGCTGCAGAGCTTTCATGTATATTGCTTCAATCTACTCAAAATGATATGTTTGGAGGACAATCTCATCCTGACTTCGATAATGATATGGGATCTTTTGTAGAGGAAACTAGAGTTCAAATAAGAGAAGAATTAACTGAACTTGGAGTTGAAGAAAGTAAACTAGAAGAGCTTACTGAAAAGAAGCTTTTAAGAGCCATTGAGCAGTCAATGCAGGGAATCGTCTACAATTTAAATACAATGCACAGCAGAGCCGGTTCTCAAGTTCCATTTTCCTCAGTAAATTTAGGAATTCCAAATTCAAAAGATGCAGCACTTGTTTGTGAAGTGTTTTTAAAAGAATATGAAAAAGGTCTTGGCAGAGGTGAGCAGCCAATATTCCCTAACATAATCTTTAGAGTTAAGGAAGGCGTTAATAGAGAGCCAAAGGATCCGTATTTTTACCTATATGAACTTGCTTGCAGAGTTGCAGCAAAAAGAATGAATCCAACCTTTATGAATATGGATGCAACCTTTAATAAAAAGTATTATGACCAAGGAGTAATACCAGCTACCATGGGCTGTAGAACTTACGTGTGCTCCAACATAAATGGAGAGCCTGGCACAAAGGGAAGAGGAAACATAGCCCCAACTACTATAAACCTTCCTAGAATAGGTATTATAGCAAAGGGAGATATAGACAAATTCTTTAGTCTTTTAGATTCTAGATTGGAACTTGCAAAAGATAGTCTTTTAGAAAGATACGATACACTTAAAAAACTTAGAGTAAAGGATTTACCTTTCGTTGCAGGTCAAGGACTTATGAAAGGCTCAGAAGGATTAATGCCAGATGATTCAATAGAACCAATAATAAGACAAGGTACTTGGGGAATAGGCTTTATCGGAGTTGCGGAAACTTTATGTGCACTTATCGGTAAGCATCACGGTGAAGATAAAGAAGCAAGACAGTTAGGACTAAAAATAGTTTCTCATATTAGAGCCTACACAGATAAACTTACAGAAGAAACAAAGCTTAACTGGAGCTGCTATGCTACACCTGCTGAAGGCTTAAGTGGGAAATTTATAGTTAAAGATAAAGCAATTTTTGGAGAAATAAAAGGTGTAACAGATAAGGACTACTATACTAACAGCTATCATGTTCCAGTAGGGTATAAGCTATCATTAAAAGAAAAAATTGACATAGAAGCACCATACCATGAGTTATGTAATGGTGGTCATATATCTTATATAGAACTTGATGATTATCCAGATGCAGCTACAATTATGGATATAATAAATTATGGATATAAGCATACTAATATAAGTTATTTGGGCATAAACTTTCATATAAGATATTGCAAAAATTGTGGAGAATATCTAGTTGGAGGCGAGCAAAAGTGTCCAAAATGCGGAAGTCATGAAGTTCAAGGCGTTTCTAGAGTTACAGGTTATTTAAGCCTAGATGAAAGGTTTGGTAGCGGTAAACAAGAGGAAAGAGAAGATAGAGTTTCCCAGGTGAGTGGAAATAAGGTTTATTACGTGTAGGAAATTAAATTTTAAGAGGGGAAGAAATTTCATGGATGATAACAAGTATGTTAGACTATCTGGAATAGCATATGAAAGCTTGGTTAATGGTCCTGGGCTTAGAAGGGTTTTGTTTGCACAAGGCTGTAAGCATAACTGCACTGGATGTTTTAATAAAGATACCCACGACTTTGATGGTGGAAGACTTGAAAATATGGATGATTTAATTGAAGATATATTAAAAAATCCAATGTTAAAAGGTGTAACCTTTTCAGGTGGGGATCCCTTTGAGCAAGCTGATAAGTTTCAATACATAGCCAAAAGACTAAAAAAGGCTGGATTAAACATATGGTGCTATACAGGATATAAATTTGAATTTATTCTTGAAAATATGAATATGAGAAAAGGCTGGTCAGACCTCATAAATCACATAGATATTATTGTAGATGGAAAGTTTGAGCAGAATAATCATGACTCTTCTTTAAAGTTTAAAGGCTCTAGCAATCAGAGGATAATCAATGTTAAAGAAAGCTTAAAATATGAAAAAGCAAAGGTACTTGCCACTGCTTAAATAAAATCAAAGAGAGTGAAGTAGTGAATCAATATATAATGTGATTTACTACTTCACTCTCTTTATGCCCTGACAAGCTTTTCTAATGAGATAATATATATAGCGTACGTATTAAGTACGTTAAATTAATTTCACGATATGTATGATAGTTATAGCTAATTGTAGTTGCTATTTTGTAGAAAATTTTTTAAATAAAACAAAACATAGAATAGCAATTAGCTCTATTATAGCAACGAACACAATAATATAGTTTGGCGAATATTCATATAATACCAAAAGCTTTTAGGTAAATGCTTTGAAGAAACATTATTTTCTCTTAGTACTTCTGATTCGATACTAATATTTTCTTCTAAGATTGATGGCTTTGGAACTTTATATCTTGTATATAAGACGACTATAACAGTAAAAATTGCCGGAAGCCACATGATTTTAAATCCTTGTTTATAGCCTGGTTTCTAAAACTATGACAAATTAAATTTGCATAGTTTTTCATCCTACTGACTAAGTAGGACGGTAGTGTCACAGGATTCAACTACTAGGATTAAGACTACTATCTTAAAATCTCATGTTCATT
>JAKBFR010000230.1 GCA_021837545.1 Bacillota bacterium
GAAAATGAAGGCGAAGTTATAACGAAAGTAACGCTTGGAATGGAAGCATTTTTACCTTCAGTAAATCAAACAGTAATCATTATTTCGATGCCAGATAATAAAGGCGAAGTTCAAGTTGAAGCTGGAATTATGAAAATTAATGTTAAGTTAAAAGATTTAAGAAAAACTCAAACTACTAAAGCAGAGAAGGTAAGAAAAAAGAGAGAAGTAAAACTTAATTTAAGCAGTGTGGAATCACGAGTAGATTTGAGAGGATTAGATGCAGAAGAAGCATGTTATAAAGCAGATAAATACCTGGATGATGCTTATTTGGCTAATTTAGGAGAAGTAACTATAGTTCATGGTAAAGGGACTGGAGTACTTAGAAAAGCTATAAACGATATGCTTAAAAGACATACTCATGTAAAGTCATATAGATTAGGTGCTTATGGCGAAGGTGGAGATGGAGTTACTATGGTAGAGCTTAAGGGCTAGAACTTTAACTCAGGATTAAATTAAAAATATATGTGATTTATAATGCACAATTCAAAGTAAAGATGTACAATAAAAGAATAAATTTTTATAGAACATATTCTTTTGTGTAAATCTATAACTTGGATTGTGCATTAAAGAATTTGTGCGTATTGAAACTATAATTATACAATGTAATTGTTGCATTAAAAACGAGGTGATTTTATGTATATAATAAGTGCATGTTTATGTGGAGTTAACTGCAAATATAATGGAAAGAATAATTTAAATGATAGATGTTTAAAGTTATTTAAAGAAGGTAAGGCTGTTTTAGTGTGCCCAGAACAATTAGGGGGACTACAAACACCGAGAAATCCAGTTGAACTAAATAATATGGTAAGTGAAGTATTAGAGAATAATGGAAAAGCACTAAGCAATAAAGGAAAAGATGTGACTAAGCAATTTTTAAATGGAGCTTATGAAACATTAAAAATTGCAAAAGAGCTTGGAGCTACTAAAGCTATATTAAAAGAAGGAAGTCCTTCATGTGGATCTAATTTTGTATATGATGGTACATTTACAGGAAATAAAATTAAAGGTAAAGGAATAACAGCATACCTTTTAGAAAAAGAAGGAATAACCGTATTCTCAGATGAAGACTTAGAAGTAGATAATAGTAAATTGGTATATCTTAATGAATTTGACAGAGAAAAGGCTAAAAAGAGAAAACTTTTTGAATTAGGGGAAGAATCAGAAGATGAAGAAGAATATTTTGATTTAACTGAAAATTTGGCAGATATGTCAGACCTACCTCCAAAGGTTGAAGAAAATGTTAAGAAACTCATGATTTCGTTAGCGTGTGATTTAATGGGGTTTGAAGAAGTGGACGAAATTGCAGAGGCAACTGGATTAAGTATTGAAGAAGTAGAAGAAATATTAGATGGAAAATAAAAACGACAGATATAAAGGCCATGAATTTGTTGCGGTTACTGAAGATTTTAATGAGTGATTCTAAGATCACAACCATCGAAATCATATAATGTAACATTCCACAAAAGCATGACCTTTATTTCTAGTTATAATTTAAATTATATAAGCAACTTAAAATGAGGGTATATCTATAAGATAGCCCTATATAATGGGGTGTAAAAATGGGTGATCAAAATTTGGGCAAATTTCAATATTCTTATTTTGATAGTCTTTTTAATTTAATGGAAGAAGCATTTCCTAGCGTGGAAAGGCGAAGTTATGAAGATGCAAAGAAGCTTCTTTGTGAAGAGTTATATAATATTATTGTAGACAAGGATGAAAATGATAATATAACTGCTTTTATAGCAAGTTGGGAATTTAATGATTTTAATTATATTGAACATTTTGCTGTAGAGGGTAAAATAAGGGGCAATGGCATAGGTACATCAATGTTACAGGCTTATTTGAATAAGTCTAATAAGCCTATATTTTTAGAAGTTGAGCCACCAGAAAATGATGTTTCTTTGCGTAGAATTGAATTTTATAAACGTTTAGGGTTTCATTTAAATAACTTTGAATATTTACAGCCACCTATGCAAAGACATCATGATTTTTTGCCACTTAAGATTATGAGTTATCCTATAATAGCTGAAGAAGATGATTTTATGAATTTCAAAAATATAGTATATAATAAAGTTTATAAGATATAATCAATTAAATTTTTATTGTATACACATATTTACGCAGATTAAAATTAATTATTTTTTATATAAGATATAGCCGCTAAAAATATAGATATGTTACGAAAGGATTTTGTATATATGGGCAATAATTTTAAAATATTATCTAATACATTTAAAGAAAGTAAGTCTAATGATTTATATTTCACCTTTTTTAAAGGAAGCATCTTGATTAAGAAAGAAAAAAACATTTTTAATATTCCTGTTTACGATGAAATTAAAGAGTTAAACATTCAATATGGAGATAAATTTCTTTTGGGGGAATTTCAAGGTAAATCTTGTTTTGTTGTTGAAGTATTCTCTGAAATTAAATTTCCAGATGATTTTGAGTTAATACCCTTATCTCAGATTGGAGTATTAATGGGTGAAGAAATATTTTTGATAGCAGGAAGAGCTAATCAAATATTAAATTGGGATAATACTCACAGGTTTTGTGGTAAGTGTGGTTCTAAAACAGAAAATAAAAAAGAGGAAATGGCTAAAGTTTGTCCAAAATGTAATCATGTAATGTATCCTGTAATTTGCCCAGCTATAATAGTCGGAATTACAAAGGGAGATAAGATACTTCTTGCACATAATAAAGGATTCAAGAATAATATGTATAGCTTAATTGCAGGATTTGTAGAAGCTGGTGAAGACTTAAAGAGTACTGTGAAAAGAGAGGTATTTGAAGAAGTTGGGATAAAAATAAAAAACATTAAATATTATAAGAGTTCTCCTTGGTCATTTCCTAATTCATTAATGATTGGATTTTTTGCAGAGTATGAATCTGGTGAAATAAAAGTTGATGGAAAAGAAATATTACATGCTAATTGGTTTACAAAAGATAATTTTCCTCCTAATATACCTGAAAAATTTACAATTGCAAGAAAGATAATTGATGGATTTGTAGATAGATACACAAGGTGAAAACTATACTTATCTGATAAATCCGCCGAAATGAAGGTCATGCATTTGTTCAGGTTACGTGAGGATTGGGAAGAGGATTGCTATGACATCAAAAAACATGATTTTAAAAATAGTAGAAGCTAAAGCGAGGCCACTGAAAAAGCTATGCTTTTTCAGTGCTTCAGATAAATAAAAATAGGATTTTATTCAACTGTTTAAATCAGATAAATAAAATCCTATTTTTTGCATTAAAAAAGAAAATATTTAATTTAT
>JAKBFR010000231.1 GCA_021837545.1 Bacillota bacterium
GCTGTAATAATTAACTGTTTTAAATTATATTTTTTAGAATTTGAAGCAAAGCTGTCAAACTAAATTACAATACTTTATAGTTTTTGTGGTTTAATCATAGTATGAAGAAAAAAATTTAAATAATGAAACAACTAAATTATTTGTATAAAAAGAACGAATATGATATAATAAATAATCAGTTCATACAAAAGACTCGTATATTTCCGATAATATGGTTGGAAAGTTTCTACCTGCTATCCATAAATTAGCAGACTACGAGGTAGTGTTTTAGTTTTAAATATTATTAAATATATTAATCTAGAAATACAACACCTCATTTAAAATTGAGGTGTTTTTTATTTTGGGAAAATTTACTTAAATTATGTATTCATAATTTATAAAGTCTTTGTATGGTTGAATTTTTTTATATAGGAAACTTAATTAATGTTTGAATAGTTATGTTTGGAGTAGTTGTAACATCAAATATTTCAAACATAACTGTTTTTGCATTAATATTAAACTTAGTCTTAAAAGAATAAAAGAGTGGAGTGAATTAGTAATGGAAAATTTACATAAACGTATATTAGAAGAAGGTTTGGCACTATCAGAAAATGTATTAAAAGTTGACTCGTTTTTAAATCATCAAGTTGATCCGGAATTAATGTATGAAATGGGTACATATTTTAAAAGTTATTTCGAAAATCATAAGGTTACAAAGATATTTACAATTGAAAGCTCAGGAATTGCGCCAACTGTAATGACAGCGATGCAAATGAAATTACCTATGGTTACATTAAAAAAACAAGGCTCAAAAATTTTAAATGGGGATGTTTATCAAACAACGGTACACTCATATACCAAAAATTCTGATTATGAATTAACACTATCTAAAGATTACATAAATAAAGATGATAATATATTAATTATAGATGACTTCTTAGCAAATGGAGAAGCAGCACTTGGAGCAGCACGTTTAGTAGAAGAAGCTGGAGCAACTGTTGCTGGAATAGGTATTGTAATAGAAAAATCATTTCAAAAAGGGCCACAAATTCTAAAAGATAAAGGATATGATGTTTATTCATTAGCGAAAATATCTAAATTATCGAAAGGTATTATAGAATTTGTAAAATAAAATATATAAAAATCGTGGAAACTAAAAAAGTATTTCAAAAGCATGAAGTAAAGTCAGAATTAAATTCTGTTTTATTTTGTGCTTTTTTATTTTGTTTAGAATTTGTTTTTTATGGGTAATAATATTTTTAACAAATAATTAAAAATATTGTCATTATAAAGATATTTTAGAGATAAATTGCCAAAATATACAATATGATTAATATAACATGTTATATGTAAACGGTTTACATATAACGTAAAATGTTATACAATTAAAGAGTGAATAATCTAATTATAAGATATAATGGTAAAAAATGGGGGATTATAAAATGAAGTATATTTTTAAAAATGTTTTTGAAAAGGCATTTTTATATAGTGAAAACAATGTAGTTACTGAAGTTAACAACAATTTTATAAATCTTACTGGCTATTCCAATAAAGAATTAATAGGAAAATCACTTACAGAAATAAATAATATGTTGAGAATTGATGCACAAGTTAATCTTGAAAATATTGAAAATGAATATAGCTGTTATATGTTTACTAAGGAACTTGAGCCCAAAGAGGTTATAATTTCATGTAAGGGTTTAAACGGTCAAAATGAAAAAGCTTACTTGATTAAAGAAACTGAAAACTCAATAGTTAAAGAGAAGTTTGATTTTATTAAACAACTTTACACAGACAGTAAAACGGGAATTTCAATTATTAGTGTACCAGATTTAATTTTACTTAATGTAAATGATAATTATCTTAATTATTTTGATAAACCTAATAATACAGTTGATAAATATATTGGGAAAAAACATAAAGAAATAATCAATGAATATGGAGTAACTAGAGCAGAAGAAATTTGGAATTATGTTATAACTACAGGAAAACCATATTATTTTGAAGAATTTGAACATCAGTGTTATAACAGAGGAATTATTTATTGGAATGTATCTGTTGTTCCAATGTTTATAGAAGGCAAATTAAAATATATAATTAATAAGATATTAGATGTAACAGAAAAAGTTATAAATAAAAAGCTTTTACAGGAACGAATTGAAGTTATTAAAGAGCAAAAAGAACAGTTGGAAGCAGTTATTGAAAATGTATCTGATTATGTTTTTATTTCAGATAAAGAAGGAAAAATTATAAACGTAAATTCTAAAGTGAAAAATAACTTTGATTCTAATATTCTATCTGATTTAGAAGAAATATATAAATCAAATAAATATTTTGATATGCTGGGTAATGAAATTGCTAAAGAAAAAATGCCTAAAATACGTGCACTAAATGGAGAGAAAATAAAAAATGAAATAATGTTAATAAAATCAGGAAATGAAGAAAGAATTATTGAATATAATGCAACTCCTATTTGTGATATAAACGGAAAAATTACTATGGGAGCAGTATTTTATAATAATATTACAGATTCATATAATAATAAAAAAATTATTAAAGAACAAAAAGAGGAACTGGAAACTATTTTAGAAAATATGTACGATTCTTTAATTATTTTTGATAAGGATGGTAATATAAAAAAAGTTAATAAAGCAGCAAAAACCTATGATTTCTATTGTTCAGAAGTCAAAAAAATGAATGACTATGCTAAACAGTTTGAAATAGTTGATATTGATGGAAATATAAAATTAGAAGAAAATTCAATCATTACAAGAATACTAAATGGTGAAAAAATATCACGGTATCAATGTGCTATAAAAACAAATAATAGTGTCAATTATGTTGAGTTAAATGGCAATCCTATCTATGATGAAAAAGGTAATTTTATTGCAGGTATATTAGTGGTAAGGAATGTTACTGAAAGGTTAAAAAATGAGGAAACATCATTATTAAAAGCTCAGTATGATTTAATAAGTAGTATTATAGAAAATGTTGATGTAGGCGTTGTAAGGTATTCATATCCAGAATATAAAATTATATATATGAACAATAAGACTTATATTGATTTAAAGCAAAGTAATCCTAAAATTGACTCTATGTCTTCTGTTATAGGTGAGAATTACTTTGACATTTTTCTAAATAATAAAAAAAGTGATAGGATTAAAGTTATTCAAAATTTATCAGAGAAAAAAGGTGGTCAATATTTTATTAATAGAAAAGTTTCTTTATCAGGAGAAGAAAAATTTTCAAAAGTAATTTATAAACCTTTGTTTGGATTAAATAATCAA
>JAKBFR010000232.1 GCA_021837545.1 Bacillota bacterium
TATGCTGAACACTACCACATTTGCTTTTTAAATTACCAAAATAAATTATATTTTCTTTTCCTCTTAGCTTATCATTTTCATCTAACATAAGCACAGAAGCATCACAATCTATTTGTGCTTGCTTACTTCCCATTAGTCCTCCAAATAACCCCTTAGATGCTTGTTGTACTGGATCCCATCCAAGTCCAACCATCGTCTTTTTTAAACCAGGATTATCCTTTGTTAGACTTATTCTTTGACCCTTTTGTAAATTTATACCCATTTTTCCAGCTCTCCTTTATATCTAGTGTATCTTTTTGTACACTGATTAATCTAAATATTGTATTTTCCTATGCATCAAGACCATAATTTTTGCAAAGGGCTGAAAGGCCTCCTTGAAAACCACTTCCTACTGCACTAAATTTCCATTCTCCATTATTACGATATATTTCGCAAAATACCAATGCCGTTTCTACTGAAAAGTCCTCTGATAGGTCATATCTTAGGATTTCCTCATTAGTATCTTCATTTACTACCCTAACAAAGGCATTAGAAATTTGACCAAAGTTTTGTGTACGAGCTATTGCATCATATATAGTTACTGTAATTGCAATTTTATCAATATCTGAAGGCAATTTAGCAAAGTCAACGATTAATTGCTCATCATCTCCATCACCTTCTCCAGTTCTATTATCACCAGTATGTATAACAGATCCTGTAGAATGTTCTAAATTATTATAAAATATAAAGTCTAGATCATTATTAGTTTTTCCATTTGACCCTACTAAAAAGGCTGAAGCATCTAAATCAAAATCTCCTCCGCCTGAATATTTATTCGTATCCCAACCAAGGCCTATAACTGCTCTCTTTAAGCTTGGATTGCCCTTGGTTAAATCAATTTTTTGACCTTTACTTAAGTTAATTGTCATAGTTATTCCTCCTTATTAATCATCATCGACCATTCTGAAATGTCGTTAATCTACACTAATTCCAAAGTTATTACAAAGTGCAGCTAGTCCACCCTCGAACCCACTTCCTATTGCATTGAACTTCCATTCTCCATTGTGACGATATAGTTCAGCTACTACTACTGCAGTTTCAATGCTATAATCTTCACTTAAGTCATATCTTATTAATTCCTCATTATTATTTTCATTAAAAATTCTAATAAATGCATTAGAAACTTGTCCAAAATTTTGACACCTTTGAGTAGCTTCATGAATTGTTACAGTAAAGCTTATTTTTTCAACAGAAGTTGGCACTTTACTTAATTCAATTTTAATTTGTTCATCATCGCCATCACCATCACCAGTTTTGTTATCTCCTAGATGTGTTACAGATCCAGCTGAATCCTTTGGATTATTATAAAAAATAAAATCATTATCAGATGCTACTTTTCCATTTGTTCCAGTCAAGAAAACCGCTGCATCTAAGTCAAAGGAAGCTCCCCCATCATACTTATTAGTATCCCATCCAAGTCCAACAATAACATTAACAAGGCCAGGATTAGTTTTAGTTAAATCTACTTTTTGACCTTTTTTTAAACTAATTGCCATAATTAATTCCTCCTCAAAGACCACTAAAGTGGCTAAATTAAACTTTTATAATATATTATATAGTGCTTAAATAATTGATCTTACTTATCAAGAATAAAAGCTTATTATTAATCATTTCCAAAAATTCAGACAATAATCATTTTACATGTGTATTTATGAAAAAAGCTTTATTTTAGTTTAAATTACATAAAATAATTCAACTCCAATAAAGCAACATTCATTACCACTATTATATCATCATTCCTTCTTAAACACTAGATTATGTAGTTAAATATTGTTTACTTTTTTGTATATTTTTAGTGAACAACTAACTGTTGATGATATTAATTGTTCCATAAAAGAGTTTTATATCATAAATATGCAATCTAAATGAAAAGAAAATATATCTATTGTTGTCTGATTTTCTTTATTAACTTCCATATTGATTTTAATAATAGTTACTATATAATATATGTTATAACAATAATATAGGACGGATGTGTTATAGTGAATTTATCATTTATTAAAAATTTTTCAAAAAAAGATCATAAACCTAAACTTATGGCATTAGATTTTTTAAAATATATTGGACCTGGACTTCTTGTAACTGTAGGCTTTATAGACCCTGGAAACTGGGCATCAAATGTTTCTGCTGGTGCTAATTATGGATATACCCTTCTTTGGATGGTAACACTTTCAACTATTATGCTAATTGTTCTTCAGCATAATGCTGCCCATCTTGGAATTGTTACCGGAAATTGCTTATCTGAAGCATCTACTTCCACTTTAAACCCAAGGCTGAATAAAGTGGTGCTTGGATCTGCAGTGGTAGCTGCAGTATCTACTGCCCTTGCAGAACTTCTTGGTGGTGCTATAGCTTTAAACATGCTATTTGGTATACCTATAAAACTTGGAACCGTATTAGTTTTATGTCTAATTTTATGGATGTTATATACAAATTCTTATAAAAAGCTAGAAAAATGGATTATTGGATTTGTCTCTCTAATAGGAATATCCTTTATATTCGAACTAAGTCTTGTGCATATCGAATGGGGAAAAGCAATGGTAAGCTGGGTTAAGCCCTCTTTTCCTAAGGGTTCTATTCCAATAATAATGAGTGTTCTAGGCGCAGTTGTAATGCCTCACAACCTGTTTTTGCATTCTGAAGTAATACAAAGTCGTCAATGGAATTTAAAAGATGAAAGTGTAATAAAAAAGCAGTTGAAATATGAATTTATGGATACATTTTTTTCAATGATAGTAGGATGGGCTATAAACAGTGCTATGATACTTATTGCTGCTACTACTTTCTTTGCACAGAAAGTTCAAGTTACTCAGCTTAATCAGGCTCAGCAAATGCTAACACCTCTACTTGGCAACACAGCATCGGTGATCTTTGCTTTAGCCTTACTCTTTGCCGGAATTTCCTCTTCTGTTACCGCAGGTATGGCAGGTGGTAGTATTTTTGCCGGGATATTTGGTGAACCTTATGATATTCATGATAGCCATACTAAACTGGGAGTAGGAATTACTTTAATCGGTGCTGCAATAGTTATATTTTTTATAACAGAACCATTTAAGGGGCTTATTTACTCACAAATGCTCTTAAGTATACAACTTCCTATAACTATATTCTTGCAGATATATTTAACTTCTTCTAAAAAAGTTATGGGCAAGTATGTTAACACTAAATTTGATAAAATCATGCTTTGGATTATTGGACTTATAGTAGCCGTACTTAACATAATGCT
>JAKBFR010000233.1 GCA_021837545.1 Bacillota bacterium
ACTTAGCTGTGGGTATTGTTCTTCATAAGAAAATTGAAGATTTTGTTAAGAAAGGCGAAGCTATTGCAACTGTTTATGCAAATAGCGCTGAAAAACAAAAAACATCTGTAAAAATGGTATTAGATGCATATGAAATAGTACAAGAAGAAATAATAGCTAAACCATTAATCAAAGGTGTTGTTACTAAGGATGGTATAACAAGATTTTAACGGCATTTCAAAAGGAAAGTCCCCCACGCATATAAATGGGGGGAGACTACCATAGCAAAAATAAAGCTTCAGCGGGAGTATAAATGTCCTTCTGAAGCTTTGTTTTTCTAGAACTAAAGTTATGATTTTATAAGACTTCTTTTCTGATCTCTACAGATTTTAAATTATCTAAAGGACTAAAATCATCTATAGGATTTTTTTCTAATTCTAACACTTTCAAATGTGTCATATTACTCAAAGGCCTTATATCTTTGATTTTGTTTGCACCTAATCCTAAATTTGTTAGACTAGATAACTTATTTAGACTACTTATATCTTTAATTTCGTTGATTGATAATCTTAATGTCTTTATATTAGGAAGAGTAGATAATGGACTTACGTCTTTAATCTTATTGCCGATAGCATCTAAATATTCTAGTTTAGTTAATTTACTTAATGAAATTATATTGGTTAATTCTTTACTTGAAGATATATCTAGATATTCTAAATTTGACAAATTACTTAAGGGTGATATATCTGTTAATTCTCTATTTGAGGATATATCTAGATATTTTAGTTTTGATAAACTACTAAGTGGTGATATATCTCTAATATCATTTCTTGCTAAGGATAGCGTTTCTAGATTTTTCAAGTATTGTATTCCATCTAAATCAGTGATTTTATAAGTTATATCACTACGAAATGAATCAGATACCTTGCCAAAATTAGCATGGATTTCTTTTATGCTTTCTAAATCCTTCTTAAAAATATGTCCTTTAGGTTTATGAATAGTCATCCTCACTAGTTTTTCAAAGTTTTCATTTTTAAATCTTATTACATTAGTGTCTAGATATTTTTTATACTGAAAGGTTGAGAAAGCTCCTATAATGATAACCGTAATTAAAATAACTTTAATGTATTTATTGCTAAGTAATTTAAAATTGTCCATATTTTTTCTCCTTTTCAATTTTATTACTCCAATATATAATCAGTTCTATAAATACATTGAAACCCCTTTATAAATTTACTATTATGTTACAATATTACAGAATATGTAAATGTAAAATTATTAATATCTGTTTATGATTCTATACTAAGGTTCCTTTTGGAACCTAATATTTACACATATAAGTATTATTCATATTTATATGTGTAAATTATATTCATGAAGGTGAAAGCAGGTAGGAGTGTGGCAGATAGTATATAATGAGTTTTACAGAATCTTAGTTTATGTAATGAAAAATTTCCGTAAGCAGCCCAGGACGGGCTGCTAGCGCTTTTGAGACAGGACGTAGAATAAGTGCGTTAGGAAATTTTTCATGGAATAAACTTAGAGTCTGTTAACGAATGCTCTACTATCAGAACATCCTACATGCCGAACCTTCATGGGATGCTTAAAATCACAGCTTAATACTTACAGTTATGCTTTTCCCTTTTTTTATTTGAGTTAGAGCATACTTTAGGGTTACAATGTATATAAGACAGGAGGGATACATAATGAATATTCTTATTGTAGAAGATGAACAGGATATAAGAGAATTGCTAGAAATACATTTATCAAAAGAAGGATATAAGATTTTTACAGCAGAAGATGGTATACAAGCTTTAGACATATTTGGAAATAAAGATATAGATATTGCTTTGCTTGATGTTATGATTCCGAAAATTGATGGATTTAAGGTTCTAAAAAAGATTAGGGAAACTAGTGAAATACCAGTGATCTTTATAACTGCAAGAGAAGAAGAAGCGGATAAGATTCTTGGTCTTGGACTAGGCGCAGATGATTATGTAATAAAACCTTTTAGTCCTATTGAAATAGTTGCAAGAGTTCAAGCTCAACTTAGACGTTATTATAAATATTCTAATAAGACTCATAAAACTGGAGTAGTAATTGGAGAGCTAACGCTTGATAAGGAAAGTTGCAGTATTTTTAAGAACAATATAGAGCTAGCTTTAAACCCAAAGGAATATAGGTTACTTGAGTTCATCTTGGAGAATCCAGGAAAAGTATATACTAAAAAGCAACTATACGAAATAGTTTGGGGGAATTCATATTATGGAGATTCTAATACTATTATGGTGCATATAAGTCATATTAGAGAAAAGATTGAATCAGATCCTAAAAACCCGAAATATTTAAAGACCATAAGAGGTATAGGATATAAAATGGAGCAGCATCATGATTAATAAAAACAAATTAAAGAAAATGGCCCCATACTTTAAAAGCAAGAAAATGGCTACTCAATTATTTAAAAATTATATTTTATTTTTGGTTATTTTAGCTGGAATATTCATGCTAACCATAGGAGCTTTATTATTTTATATTTCCATTAATTATAAGGATTCACCAACAGTTAATACTACAGCAGAACATATTATAAAGCAAAGTTATAAGGATATTAACGTTTCAAATATTATAAAATATAAGGGCTATGTTGAAGTGCTTGATAAAAACTTAGTTATTGTTATGGAAAATGGAAGTAAACATAAAGTAGGCTTTAAATATTCACTGCAAAATTTTCATGATATGGTTACTAATAATTTAAAGGATGGATATATTTACTCTAGTAAATATGGGGAGAAGAAAGACTTTATTTTAATTACCGCTATGCCTAACAGTATTTTTGACACCAGTACCGGGGGTCTTGAACATAAAGAGCAATTAGAAGCAATCAGTAAACCTAAAAAAACAAGACTTACTTTTTTAAAAATATTTCCTTTTATAATATTTATATTTTTGCTATCTACAATGGTGCTTTATTCTAAACTTACATCAAGGATGTTTGTTAAACCCTTGAAAAAACTTTTAGAAGGGGTTAATACATTAAAAAATGGCGAATATTCAGCACGAGTTGAAATTAATTCTTTAAATGAAATAGGAGAGCTCAAGGATGCTTTTAATCTAATGGCAGAAAAAATACAACAAGAAACCTTACTAAAGGAAAAGTCGGAGCAAAATAGAAAAAGAATGATTCTTGACATATCCCATGATTTAAAAAATCCCTTAACGAGTATACTGGGATATTCAGAATTCCTATTGGAAAATCATGATATCTTACCGGAAGATAAAAATAAA
>JAKBFR010000234.1 GCA_021837545.1 Bacillota bacterium
TTTTATCATAGATATACCCACTGCAAATGTCATCTATAGATGAATCCCAAAACAATTTTGAAATGTCCACATTAATCCCTTCCTTCTACATATCTTTTTTGCCTACTTATAAATTCAAATAAGTCCATATAACACATTATATTCCATTTATTTGTTTTCGTAAACCATTTTAATTATTGTTTAGTTATACGTAGATAATTTAAATTATAGTTTGCTATTTCTATGAACTAAAAAAGCTACCAACGGAGCCTTTACCCTTTGATAGCCTTTTTATTATATAATTAACATAAATGAGTATAAAATTTATTTGGAGTGGCTTCCAATATCGTAAATTAGGAATTTTTCTTAGATTATGCTAACAAAAGTATAGATTGCGAAAATGCATTTGAACAAGCCTTAGTAATTCAAAATTTACTTTATCACAGGTGCGTTAAGAAAAACATTTGTTTGAGCGTAAGCGAGTTTATGTTTTTTAGCAACTGTGAATAAAATAAATTTTAGAATTACTTGGCGAAGTGAAAGCATTCTAGCAATATATACTTTTAGTTATAGCATAATATAAGAAAAAACTCTGATATTCATTATTTTCTCTTTGTTTTATTAACTTCTATTATCTTATTTACTACATACTCATATCCATTCTCAGAATGTGGAATCATACATGATGAACAGTCTTTAACACCATTTACAAATTTTCCATTTCCTCCACACTCCTCAAGAAAGTATAGTGGACAATAGCAAAATAGGCAATTAAATTTTTCATCATTTTTAACTTCATGGCAGGGAAAATATTCACAATCTTTATGTCTAAAAAACTTATAATTATTATTCATTTTTTATTTCTCCTTTTACACTAAGATTTCTTAACATTATCTTATATATTAATAGTACCACTAATTTTTCAAAACTTGTGCTTTTTCCTTCATTGTCCTCTTATACTCATACATCCTATTATCAGCAACCTTCACTAACTGCTTGTAATTTTGCGCTTCCTGTGGAAAACTTACAATACCATAACTAAAACTACATGCAATCTTTTTTCCTTCAAAAATGAGCGGATTATTTTTCAGTGTTTGTAGTAACTCCTCAAATTTTATAATTAAACTTTTTGAATCTGTACCACAAAATACAGCAACAAATTCATCTCCACCATATCTAGCTAAAATATCCGAGGACCGTACATTATTAATTAGATTATTAGTGAAAGTTTTAATATACATATCACCTGCTAAATGTCCATAAGTATCATTAACAGCCTTCAATTTATTTAGGTCAAAAATAACTAATTCAAATTTTTCATTATATCTAAGTGCTTTATTAAAGTATAAATCGAACATTTCTTCAAAATATCTTCTGTTGTATACATTGGTTAACTTATCATATCTGGATAAATAAATTGTTTCTTCATATAATTTGTGTTTACTAATAGCTATTTCAATTTGACTTCTCAGGTGCTCCATACTTCCCAAGTCTTCCTCACTAAATGCATTAGTAGAATCACTGTCTACATTAACCATTCCATAAAGTTTATTTTCAATCATTATAGGTGCACTAATACATGATTTTATATCCCAAGAATCTTTACTTTTAGAAACATTCACAACATTAATATCTTGTAATTCATCAATATCATTAATAATAATTGTTTTTTCTATATTTCCCTTAGTTTTTAACCATTGGAATGAATGTTCTAATGGTATATTAAAATTATTCGCTGAATCAATATCGTAACCCTTTGAAACAACAATTTTCAACATTCCTTCTTCATCCAAAAGTAAAACACTTCCAAACTTTGCATTATCAATAATACCTATGGCTTTTTCTAATATAAGTCCAAACAACTCATTTATGTTATTTATTCCAATAATAGATTGACTTACTTCAAGCATAGCTTGATTTAAGTGTAATAGCTTACTTATTTTTTTTTCAAACATCTTACGTTCTGTGATATCCAGCATAACTCCAACTAGCCCTTGAACTCTATTGTCCTTAGATATAAGTGCCGCCTTATTAAATAGCACATCATGTTCTACTCCGTCTGTATATCTCACCTTGGATTCATAAGTCTGTTTGCCCCTGCTTTGCATCAACTCAATGTCCGCATTATGATATACTTCTGCTAGCTTTCCTTGATTCATTTCATAAACTGTCTTTTTAATAATTTGTTCCTTTGTAAATCCCACATATTGTTCAAAAGCAGTATTACAATCAATGTATTCACCTTCAATATTTTTACTAAATATTGGATTTGGAATTGTATCTAAAAGTGTTCTTAGAAAATTATAATTTTTTTGGAGGTTTTCTTCACTTTTCTGTAACGCATCTTGTGCTCGCCTTAATTTAAAAATATTTAAAATTTGTAGCAGTATAACAACTATGAATATAATGACTATAATATATTCATTCTTAGAATTTAATGTGAAAATACAAATTGCAAATAACAGTAGCAATTTAATTCTTTCCCTCATAACATCATTCCTTTTAAATTTTTCTGTGGCATTAAATATTATCGTATAATTTTATATAATATTTAATGAAATAATAGAATTTTATATAATATAAAAAGAACACATAGAAGAATTGCAATACAGTTCTTCTATGTGCTTATACTCATTTTAACTACAGCTACTACAAGTAGAACATCCACGTTCTTCTTTCTTCTCTGGCTCAATAGAAAAACCACCTAAACCATTTTCCTCACCACATTTTATTATTAAACTTCCAAATTCATCGCTAACACTCTTTTTTATCACTAATTTAATATCACCAATTTTTTCAACATTGTCGTCCTCTTTTTGTTCATCCAGAACAAGATTAAATACAGGGCCTCCTCAGCCATTACCAGCAAGATTAATTCTTATTTCATCTGATGTTACATTATGTTCTTCAAGAAATTTTTTAAATTCCTCATAGGCTAATTCACTCATATTTACAAAAGCCATTTCAATTACCTCACTTTACATTTTATTAAGTAATGTTGATAGTATCTATCAGAATTACTTAATAGAATGATAAATTAAAAATATAAGCTTTGCAACAAATATTTTTACAATAATTATGAATATTAACTCCTGTTGTGAAATAATTCTAGATTTAATTTTATGCAGCTACCTTTTGCTTGGTATCAACATCTTTTGAAGCCGACTTAGTATAAATTAACCAGTAGGCTAGTCCTACAAAAATCCCGCCACCTACTATATTGCCGAGTGTTGCTGGGATCAAGTTTTGAACTATATGTGCAAAATTGATATT
>JAKBFR010000235.1 GCA_021837545.1 Bacillota bacterium
CCACAATGCCCTTAATTTTATTTGATTTTTCTACAAGCTCTAACATAGTGGACTTCATGTTTTCTACTGTATATTGAACATTATGTATACTGTCCATAACATTTATTACCGATTGTTGTCCAAAGGCTGCTTTTTCTAAAGTGCTATCTATAATACCTATTGTTTCATCTACTTTAGCATTCACTTCTTTAGAAAACTCACTAACTTCTGATGAAGCTCGAACTGTTTTTTCTATATGATCATTTTGTCTCTCCATTTCAATATTAATATCTTCTACAGATTTCAATAATATATCTGTTACGTCCAAGGACTCTTCTACATCTTTATGAACCTTCATGGTTATAAGTTTTTGATATTTTTGATGGTTAACAAGCTTAATTAGCTGTTCCATATCAACTAACTTCTTTCCATTTTGCACTGGTTCCTTATAATTTAATGGTTCTCTTTTAAAAAGCATCATAGTTCCCCCTTGTTTTTCCTAGTATTTCCACCTTTTATTTTCATATTTATCCACATAATAACATAATATTATGATTAATTCCAGTTTTCTTTTCTATACTTATTAAAGTTTATAAATTTATTAGCTCTTTTGTATTTATATTTAAACATAAAAAAATAACCAGCATATTAGCTAGTTTCTTTTATAATTTCCTTTAAAATAAAAAAAAGCTAGTTACCTAGCTTTTTTATTTAAACCGAAAAACAAGAATGGTGGGTCTAAATGGACTCGAACCATCGACCTCACGCTTATCAGGCGTGCGCTCTAACCAGCTGAGCTATAGACCCAAAATACAGTCATCATGTGACAACTTTTATAAGCATAATACCTATTTCCCACCTTGTCAACATTCTTTTCATGTTTTATTTCCAATCTTTATCTATAATATCCCACATCATTTTTCCTACCCTAGATATGGTAGTTATCCCATAAACATTATTAGGTAAGTTGTTAGCCATTACGGTAAATATAAATTTCCCCTTTGGAATCATAATTAATGTTGAATCATTTTCAACAGTTTCGAGGCTCCCCCCCTTGTTAGCAATATTGTCTTGAACCTGCTTTGGTATATAAAAAGGTATTTTATTTGTAACTTGTTGTTTTTTTAACATATTTATAAGCAAATCGCTATTTTTTTCATTTAAGTATTGCTTTAGATATAATGATTTAAAACACTTACTTAAGTCAAAACTAGTTGTAGTGTTTTCTAATTCATCCTGCTCTAATTTAACATCTGTTGTAACCCTTTTCAAATTTGTGTTCTTAAGCCCCATATTTTTAAACAATTCATTTATTCGCTTCATACCTAAAATTTCAATTATTTTATTTGCTGCAGTATTATCGCTTTGTATAAGCATTGCTATTAATAAATCAAACAAAGAATATTCTTTTCCTGAAAATTCATGTATTATTCCATTTGAGCCGTGAATCTTATCTGCTGCTTCGATTTTAACTTTAGATTGTAATTCTACTTCCCCATTTTCAACTTCTTTGAGCAAAGCCATAGCTAGTGGTAACTTAATGCATCCAGCCGATAACATTTCTTTATTTTCATTCACCCCATAAAGATATCCACTATTTATTTCTTCAAAATAAAAACTGTAATTTCCTTCCCTTGTATCTAAATATCTTTTTATTGGTTTCATACTATCCTCCTGATTTTTCACTGTGGTAGATAACAATTGTTAATTGTTGTCCTCCATATTTTTTAACTATAACAAAGTGAGCTAATAACATAGTTTGAAAAGGTGGCCTTCCCATAATCAAGAATATGAGAATGACCATCCCCTTTCAAAAATTAAATCGTAACCTGCGGTGTTGAAATTTCCTTAAGAGTTTTATTGATCACCAAATGAAATTCCAATGCTTCTAGCTACTTTAACCAATTCCCCATTAGGGTCTACATTTTTCGTTTCTCCTATAACATTTTCTAAATGTGCATATGATATTTCATTTCCTGTAAGACAAACCATATTTCCAAATTTCCCTGCATTAATTAAATTCACTGCAGCCACACCATACCTAGTAGAAAGCATTCTATCATAAGATGATGTTATGCCACCTCTTTGGATATGACCTAATACTGTACATCTAATTTCATGATTTTTTATAAGTTCTTCTAGCTCGTAAGCTAATTTGTTGCCTATTCCTCCAAGTCTTATTGGGTCTGGACTATCTGCAACTATTTTACTAACTACAACATCTCCATCTTTTGCTTTTGCACCCTCTGCAACAACAATAATACTGAACAATTTGCCTTCTCTTTCACGTTCCTCTATTTTTTCAACAATTTTTTTAATATCAAATTCTATTTCAGGTATTAATATGACATCTGCTGATCCGGAAATTCCAGATTCCAGTGCAATCCAACCTGCATTTCTTCCCATTACTTCTAATATCATTATCCTATGATGTGATTCAGCTGTAGTGTGAAGTCTATCAAGTGCATCTGTTGCTACACCTACTGCAGTATTAAAACCAAAAGTAACATCTGTAGCTGCTAAATCATTGTCTATAGTCTTTGGAACTCCTATTACCTTAACACCTTTTCTTCCAAAATCCCTAGCGCTTGTAAGCGTACCATCTCCTCCAATAACTATTAGAGCATCCACGCCTTCTTTTCTCATATTTTCAACTGCTACGTCTGATACATCCTTTTTCACCATTACACCATTTTCTTCAACAGCATAATCAAATAAATTGTCTTTATTAGAACTATATAATATAGTTCCACCCTTATGCTGAATTCCTGATACTGACTCTAAAGTTAGTGGCATGATTTCATTGTTATATAGTCCTCTATATCCAAATCTGTAACCAACTACTTCATAACCATAGTTTAAGATGGCGTTACGAGTAACCGCCCTAATTACAGCATTAAGTCCTGGGCAATCTCCTCCACCAGTTAATACTCCTATTTTTCTTATTTTATGTGCCATATGCATTCCTCCAAACTCTATTTGATATATTATACACCTTGCGCTAGAAAATATAAATGATACACTGCTATTAATGAAATATTCTCAACTTTTCACAAATAGCATAGCTCAATTAAAAAAATATATCATAATACAGGATATTATGGCCTATAAAAGAAAAAACATTGCGAAGTACAAGTATATTATGTAGCAGATTACTTTTTTTAGACAAGCATATTAATAATTAATTCAAACAAATTAACCGAAATCATTCATTAAAGCTAAAGAAATTATTCTTTAGCTTTAATCATCAGAAAATTATTGTCTA
>JAKBFR010000236.1 GCA_021837545.1 Bacillota bacterium
AGAAGTTTCTACCGAATACCAAAAATATTCGACTATGAGTAATCAGTGAGGCCATTTAGTATATTTGTATTAGGTGACCACTATGGTTTCTCATGAACCTTAGTGGTTTTTTGTATTGCAAATATTAAGAAAGGATTATTTTATAAAAAACAAAATATGTTAGTTATTCTTAAATTTACAATAAAGTACAGAATAGGAGAGAAGATATGAAATCAACAAAAAACAACAGAGAAAATTCTATATTTGAAAAACTTTTCAAGTTAAAGGAAAACAATACATCAGTTAAAACGGAAATACTTGCGGGTATAACTACATTCATAACTATGGCATATATTATATTTGTAAATCCTAACATTCTTAAATTTGCTGGAATGAACCTACCAGGGATAAAGGGAGAGGGTGCGGCAGCATTTACTGCACTAAATGATCCGGTGGTAGCATCAGTCTTTGCAGCTACATGTCTTGCAGCAGCGGTAGGTACTTTTGTAATGGCATTTTATGCCAATCTTCCTTTCGCACAGGCACCAGGAATGGGATTAAATGCATTCTTTACATATAGCGTATGTTTAACATTGGGATATACATGGCAACAAGCGCTAGCGGCGGTTTTTATATCTGGAGTATTATTTATAATAATAACGCTTACTTCAATAAGAGAAAAAATAGTAGACGCGTTGCCACAGAATTTAAAACTTGCAATTTCAGGAGGTATTGGTCTGTTTATTGCACTTATAGGTTTTAAAAGTGGTGGAATCATAGTTGGAAGCCAAGAAACTTTAGTAACCTTTGGAAAATTCACAACTCCAAGCGCGGTGGTAACCTTAATTGGTATAACTGTTACAGCAATATTGATGGCTAGAAAAGTAAAGGGATCTATCTTATATGGTATTGTTATAACTTCAATAGTAGGAATTCCTTTTGGAATTACTAAACTCTCAGGGATTCATGTGTTTAGTGCACCACCATCTCTTGCACCCACATTTATGAAGTTTGACTTTATAGGTCTTTTAGGATCAAATTCTACTAAGGGAGTATTTGCAGCAATCTTAAGTGTAATAATGGTTGTAATAACCTTTAGTTTAGTAGATTTGTTTGACACTATTGGAACTCTGGTAGGAACAGCAACAAAAGCTAACATGCTTGACGAAACTGGAAGAGTAAAGAATATGAAAAAGGCACTGATGTCAGATGCATTAGCTACTACAGCGGGAGCATTTATGGGAACAAGTACTGTAGTAACGTATGTTGAATCCACAGCAGGAGTTGCAGAAGGTGGAAGAACAGGACTAACATCAGCCACAGTAGGAGTATTATTTTTATGTTCATTATTCTTTAGTGGACTTGTAGGAATAGTACCAGCTGAAGCTACAGCTCCAGCACTTGTAATAGTTGGAGTACTTATGATGAGTGCAGTGACTAAAATAGACTTTGAAGATTTTACAGAAGCACTCCCAGCATTCTTTACCATAGCAATAATGCCTTTTAGCTATAGTATAGCAAATGGTATAGCAGCAGGAATTATTTTCTATCCAATAGTAAAAGTAGTAACGGGAAGGCGGAAGGAAGTAAGTCCAATAGTTTATGTTTTAGCAACATTATTTATAATTAGATTTATCATATTACCTTAAGAACTAATATGAAGGGGGAGCGAAGCTCCTTCTTAGGCAACTTCAAAAGGTAACTAGTCAAAATACTTGTCGTATCTTTGACTAGTTACTTTATTTTGTTTTTTTGTACTAATGACATATTTTGCAATAAGCCTTAATACATTTATTGATAAACCATTTAATAATATAATAAATAGTATAATAAATAGTATGAAAAGGCCAATATGTACTTTTCTTTTTTTTATTATAAATAAAAGTACTGTAACAAAGTTAGTATCATCGGAATAACATAATAAAAAAATTGTATAAAGGGTGATATTATGAAAATAAATAATAGACTATCCAATGTTAATGAATATCATTTTAAAAAAATTGATGACATAAAAAATGAAGTTTTTCTCACTGGCAAAAAAATTATTGACTTAAGTATAGGAGATCCAGATCTGGCAGTTCATCCTAAAATTACAGATGCCTTAATAGAGGGATTAAAAGGTGAGAGATATAATAACTACCCTCCTTACGAGGGCATAATAGATCTGAAAAAAGCTGTTATAAAATACTATAATCAGGTTTATTCTGTAAGTTTAAATTTGGATGAAGTGATAATTCTTATTGGCTCAAAAGAAGGTATAAGCAACATCATTCCAGCTGTATGTGATATTGGAGATTGTGTAATAGTGCCTGAACCAGCATATCCTGTTTATAGCATTTGTTCAAAACTTTGGGGCTGTATACCGTATACTATACCTTTGAAACAAAACAATGGATATATGCCGAATCTTGATACTATTCCTGAAGAAATCGTTAATAAATGTAAGCTTTTTTTTATAAATTATCCCAATAATCCAACTGGTGCCACCGCTAATAGTGAGTTCTATAAGCGTATTATAAAGTTTTCTTATGATAATAATATTGTTTTATGCAATGATTCAGCATATAATGAAATAATTAAGACAGATGAAAAACCAATTAGTCTTATGCAACATGATATGAAAAGACAATGCGTGGAGTTTGGAACTTTATCTAAAACTTACAATATGACAGGATTTAGAATAGGGTATGCTGTAGGTAATGCTAAAGTAATAAATGCTCTTTTAAAGATTAAGAGCAATTGTGATTCTGGTCAATTTATTCCAGTGCAAAAGGCTGCCATTGCTGCTCTTAATTTAGAGCGGGATTATGTTTATAATTTAAGAAAAATATATGATGAAAGGCGCGAAGTTGCCAAAAGTGTTCTATTGCAAAAAAACATTAGCTTTTTTGATACAGAGAGTACTTTTTATTTGTGGTGTAGAACACCTAAAAACTATACAACTAATGAGTTTTGTGAAGAATTATTGATTAATCATGGCATTGTGGTTACACCAGGAAATGTTTTTGGAAAACTTGGATACGATTATTTCCGTATAGCATTAACTAAAGATAAGCTTATTATTGAAGAAGCTTTAAAATCTCTAAAAAAATGTGGTGATTAATATTATTATTGGTATAATATATGTTATATAGGAAATATTTTATTATAAGTGTGAACTATTTTAAATACATTAAATTATAGGTTAACGACATTGTAGTATGGAAGA
>JAKBFR010000237.1 GCA_021837545.1 Bacillota bacterium
AAGATTTAATAAAATAAATGGGTAAGGATCAAAGCCACGATTTAATAAAACTACTGTATTTGTAAGTATCCATACAAAAATTATAGAGCCAAAGCTTAAAATAAATGTCCAACTACCACCAAATTGCGCTACCCTATCAGCTACACGTTGCCCAATAGTCGAATTATCTACTACTTCCACATTAATATTTTTTGACAAGAGCTCCTCTTCTTTCAAACTTTGAATAACTTCAATTTCTAAATTTGAAAGCTCTCCTTTTTCGTTCTTAAGCACTTCTTTAATATGTTCTGTTCTATAATGCACAATATCGTGATAACATATATAACCTTCTTCTGAGCAATCCCTGTGATCTTTTTTAATGATTTCTAATACACCTTTAGATATTGTTTTTACCGGGACAGCCTCTTGCTTTGGCACTTCCTTTTTACAAATTTGACAGGTAACAACATTACTTTTTTCGTCCATATTATATCCCCCTCAGGTGCCACTCACGTGACAAGTGGCAAGTTTGTTATAAATAAAAATCCACCTTAGCCTGCAGGTGAATTTTTATTGAAATTTGTATGTTCGTACTCTTAGGAATCTATTTAGAATCAACGTCTTGCTTATTAATAAAAATTCTTTCTTCAATTAATAGTTGCTGAAATTCCTCCGCTGATACTGGTTTGCTAAATAAAAATCCCTGCAACTTATCACATTTATGTTTTTTTAAGAAATTAAATTGCTGTGCATATTCTACACCTTCGGCAATTATTTCAAGATCCATTTTATGCGCTAATTCTATTATGGCTTTAGCGATAATTTCATCTTTTGCATCTACAGTAATATTATCCACAAAAGATTTATCTATCTTTAATGTATCAATAGGTAGCCTCTTTAAATAGTTTAAGGAAGAATACCCTGTGCCAAAATCATCTAATGAAACATGAATTCCCATACCTCTAAGCTTATTTAGCATACTAATTGAAAATTCCAAATTTTTCATTAATATACTCTCAGTAATCTCTATCTCAAGCCATTGTGGCTCTAAACCAGTTTCTTCTAAAACGTTTTTAATTATTTCCACTAAATTTTCTTGTTCAAATTGCCTTGCAGAAAGATTTACTGCTACTCTTAATGGAGTGTAACCAGCGTCTTGCCAAAGTTTATTTTGCATGCAAGCTGAATATAATACAATATCACCAATTGGAATTATAAGTCCAGTCTCCTCAGCTAAAGGAATAAATCTATTTGGAGGTATTATTGATTTGTCTGGATGAGCCCACCTAACTAACGCTTCCATACCGTCTATTTTACCCGTTTCTATATTTATCTGTGGTTGATAAAAAACTTTAAATTCATTATTTTTTATTGCCATTCTAAGACTGTTCTCTAACTCTAGCTTTTCAATAAGTCTGGCATTCATTTCTTTAGTAAAAAATTCACATCTGTTTTTACCTTGCTCTTTTGCATAATACATTGCAATATCAGCATTTTTCATAAGTGTATTAAAATCCTTACCATCATCAGGATAAATAGAGATTCCAATGCTGGCTGTCAAATGAAATTCTTTGTTACTAATAGTTACAGGTTTAGTAATTACATTAATAATTTTATTTGCGAAATCACTTACCTCTTCTATTAAATTAAAATTAGGGAGTAAAATAACGAACTCATCTCCACCTGAGCGTGCTACATTTCCTAAATCCCCTATAGTACTTTTCACTAGATTTCCAACTATTTTTAATAATTCATTCCCTGCCATATGACCTAGTGTATCATTAACAGTTTTAAAATCATCTAAATCCATATAAAAAAGTGCAAGTTTATTATTGTTTTGTTCTGCCTTTAACACTTCAGAACATGCTTTATTTTCGATTAGAACCCTATTGGGAAGTCCAGTAAGTTCATCATAAAATGCCATCTTCTTAATAATAAGCTCCGCATCTTTTCTCATACTAATATCTGTATTTGAACCAGCTAAACGAATAGGTCTGTCATTTTCATCCCATATAGCTTTTCCTCTACTCAAAACCCATTTATAATTACCATCTTTAGCCCTCATTCTCGCTTCAGCTTCATAGCAATCCGTTCTTGTGGAAAGATGTTCATTAACGGCCGCCATTGAACTATTAAAATCCTCTGGATGAATTAACTTTCTCCATTGCTCCCAATTATTTTCTAATTCATTGTCTTCATATCCTAACATTGCTTTACATCTAGGAGATATATACCACTCATTGGTTATAATATTTAAATCCCATAGTCCATCATTAGCCCCTTCTACAGCAAGTCTATATCTCTCCTCACTGAGTCTTAAATTCTGCTCTGATAATTTATGTTCAGTTATGTTCATTCCCATAGAAACTAGAAATTCCAATGTATCATCTTTATTAGGCATTAAATAATTTGACCAAATAACGTCAAGGTAACTTCCATCTTTACAAATTAGCTTGCCTTCACTATCAGAGTCAAAAGACACTTCACCATTTTTGATTGCTTTAAAAAAATCAATTACACATACCTCTATGTCAGCATCTACAATAGTCTTCTTCCACTTTGCTCCAAGAACTTCATATGCCGAAAAACCAGTTACCTTTTCTGCATATTTATTAAATTTAACTAATGTGCCATCTAGTTTCCATATGTTAATTATTAAACCCGCGTTGTCTACAAGATTTTTTGAAAATCCTCTTGCCTTACATGATGTCTGTTCACTACATTTAAATAGTTCATCAAATAACAAATCATAATCATTGTTGACTTCGCCACCATATGACTTACTACTATGTTCGAAATTATCGTCCATACATGCACCTTCCCTTAATATAACCTACTCAAGTTTAATGCTTTACAGCATAAACTCAACTCTCAATTAATAATTTTATCACAATCTATCACAATAGTACATATTTTGTCTAAAAATACAATATTTTATGAAGGTGCCATCCACGTGGCAAGTGGCAAGTTTCCTATTGTTACTGCTAAATTAAAAATTAATTTTAAAATATTATCTAGTATAATAATATATTAGCCATTTATTGTTATAATTATTATTAGAGATCAAATTAATGCTACCATCATAAAAGTAACATTAATTTTCGTAAGGAGGAAATATGAATAATTACGAAGAAAATGCATTAAAGGAATTGCTGCTATGGAAAGAAAAGATGAAAAAGAAACCTTCGTTTTCAAGTGACGTCACA
>JAKBFR010000238.1 GCA_021837545.1 Bacillota bacterium
ATTGCATTAAAGGTGAAGGCTTCGGATTACTTGAAGATAGTGAGGTGGAATTGACTGTTGGAAAAGCCTTTATTGTACCAGCTGGAGTAATGCATGCCTTAGGTTCAGACAGCGATTTGTATGTAACTTCTTTCTTAATTCCTGTAGTGGAAGAATAATACTGCATCATCGCAGATGATGATTTAAATAAATTGTAAATACTATTAATATAATTTTTCAGAACCTATTGCAATTTATATGAGGAGGTAATAAAATGTCAGCTATTTATGAAGATTTATATCAATTCAGCAGCTATATTCCGCCTATTAACCTTTCATTCCATCAGTATCTATTATTAACTGAGGAGCCTATATTAGTTCATACAGGTAGTATAGAGCGGGCAGAAGCCTTGGTACCACAACTGAAAGCTGCTCTTTTAGGCAGAGCACTAAAATATATTTTTATTTCACATTTTGAATCCGATGAATGTGGTGGCCTATCCATACTATTAAAACATTTTCCGGAGGCAACACCAATTTGTTCTGAGGTTACAGCAAGACAACTTAGTGGTTTTGGGATTACAAATAATACATTAGTTAAAAAACCCGGTGAGAAACTAACTTCCGGTGATTATGAGCTTGAATTTATTAGTTATCCATCCGAAATGCATCTGTGGGAAGGACTTCTACTTATGGAAAACAAGCGTGGAATATTCTTTAGCAGCGATTTAGTGTTTCGTTTTGGAGAAGCTAATGGTCAGGTTATAGAAGGCAATTGGCAGAGTGAAATTGATAATATCAGTGTAGAGCAGGTATCAGACCCAGAGCGTAAAGCAAAGCTTCAAGAGACTTTAGCACAGTTAAAGCCTAAGTTTGTGGCTGTGGGACATGGACCATGTGTTAAGTTTTAATTATTGCTTTTGTTAATGAGAACTCCGCATCTTTTGATGGGGAGTTTATTTTTTATAATAAAAATTGCATAAATAAGTTTAAAGAGCAAAAGTATTTGGTATAATGAAGATATATGGTGAGGTGGGAATTTATGTTGAAGAGAATACCAATAGGTGTAAGTGATTTTAAAGAGATAGTTTCCGAGAATTATTATTATATAGATAAAAGTTTATTTATAAATGAAATTATACAAGATGGATCTAAAGTTATACTACTCCCAAGACCAAGAAGGTTTGGGAAAACACTTAATATGAGTATGCTTAAGTACTTTTTCGAGAAGCCCGAAGATAGAGTCTTATTTGAAGACTTAAAAATAAAGTCATGTAAAGAAATAATGGATAAACAAGGAAAGTATCCAGTGATATATATTACCTTCAAAGATGAAAAATACTCCAATTGGCAGGATTTAAGAAGTGGACTCACAAAGCTTATAATAGATGAATTTGGAAAATATGAACATCTTCTAAGAAGTGATACGCTCGCAAACTTTGAAAAGGAGGAATTTAATAATATTTTAAATGGTAAAGCTGATTATGCAACCTATTTAAAGGGATTAAAAACCTTAACTAAATATATACATAAACACTATAATCAAAAGATTGTTATACTTATAGATGAATACGATGTACCAATTCAAAGTGGATATTTACATGGATATTATGATGAGATAATAGATTTTATGAGAGTATTTTTAAGCTCAGGGTTAAAGGATAATGAGTATTTAGAGAAAGCCGTTTTAACAGGAATAATGAGAGTAGCCAAGGAAAGTATATTCTCTGGACTTAATAATTTAAAGGTTTCCACGCTTCTTAAAGAATCCTATAGTGAACATTTTGGATTTACTGAAGAAGAAGTAGAAAACACTTTAAACTATTATGGTGTAGAATATGAAATAGATGGAGTTAAAAGATGGTATAATGGTTATATATTTGGAGATACAGTTATATATAATCCTTGGAGCATATTGAACTATGTGGATAATTTCAAGGAGGGCTTTAAACCTCATTGGGTGAACACCAGTAGTAATGATTTAGTGAAATTTGTACTAACCAAGGGTGGAGAAAAGATTCAAAGGGAATTAGAAGAATTAATACAAGGAAGAGAACTTATAAAGATAATTAATGAAGACATAGTTATGAGTGATATAGCTAAAAGTAGCGAAAATGTATGGAGTTTTCTTTTATTTAGTGGATATCTAAAGTCTATCAATAAAGAACTTAAGAATGGAAGACTATATTGTACTTTAAAAATACCAAATTTAGAGGTTCAATGTTTATATGAGGATATAATACTTGATTGGCTTAAAGAAAATGTGAATAATGATAGATTTGATTTTATGTTACAGTCTCTTGTAAATGGCGAGATAGAAGCTTTTAGTGATATATTTGAGGAATTTGTACTTAATTCTGTTAGTTATTTTGATGTTTCAGGCAATGAAAGTGAAAAGGTATATCATGCTTTTGTCCTTGGTATGCTTGTAGCCTTATCAGAAGATTATGAGGTCAAATCAAATTTAGAAAGTGGATATGGTAGATATGATGTAATGATTATTCCAAGAAATAATGATAAAAAAGGAATAATTATTGAGTTTAAAAAGGTTTCTAAAAGAGAAAATTTGCAACAGGCTGCTCTAAGTGCACTAAAACAAATACAAGATAAAAAATATAGACAGCAGCTATTAGATAGAGGAATTAATGACATATTGGAACTTGCTATAGCTTTTGAAGGTAAAGAAGTGTTGGTGAGGGAATTATAATAGAGTTTTCTATAATAAGAAAGATTGAAGAGCTGTGGAGATAATGATAGATGGTTAAAAAAAATATACTGGATTAAGTATAGGAGAAGTTAAAAGCTTGAAGCACTAATTAGCAAAAGACTATGAAGATAGCTATTGTAGCTTAAAAATTTCATGGTTTTTTGTGTTTTATAAGATTGTATATTTTGAAATTAATCACAATAGTAGAAAAAATAAGAACTTGACACTTGTAAATAAAATTAATGGAGGAGCAAATTATGAGATTAGAAGAAGCGCAGATAAGAGCATGGTCAGATGATATTACTTTTAAAAGAGCAAAGCAATATTATGAGGGCGGTTATGTTGAACCCTTAGAAATAAAAGAAAGTACCATGAATGGGAAAAAAAATATCAAACAAGTGAGTATTTCCACCAAGGTAATATCCTTCAATGGGTTTAACAGCAATTCCGTTAATATTAACTGGGATAATAAGTCCTATC
>JAKBFR010000239.1 GCA_021837545.1 Bacillota bacterium
AAGAAATAAAACTTATCCTTTATTTCTTGAAAACCAAAGGCTTTTAAAACTCCAATAACCTGAGTTTCCTTTTTAGAATCCCTATATATTATTTTTTCCGTACAATCCTCAAAGATATTAAACTCAAAAGTTCCATACTTCACCTTTAAGATTAGTGTAATGTCTTTCCCTTCCTGATTAAAGTAGAAACTAAACTGACATTTATCCATTATTATTTTATCTTTTATAGACTTAGATAAGGTAACACTTGGAGATAAAAAATTAAGATCTGGAATCAGCCGTCTTAATATGTTTTCTTCCTCCAAGGCCGACATAGTTACGACCTTCGCCTCATTAAAAACTTGAAGATAAGGACTTATTTTATAACAAAACTCATAATCTGGAAGATATATAGTGCTGCCATACAAGAAAACATCATTCTTAGAGCCTAAGGCTACTGGCATTCCACCTGTAGATTTAAGCACATAGTTATCCTTTATTATCTTCAAATCAAAATCCAAGGCTGGTGCCTCATATAAAATTTCTGTATCCACGGGTCTATAAAAAAAACCTTCATTCAAATATACCCTATGCTTAGTTATAATCTCAAAAAATTCCCGAGTCAAATATTTAGGAATATTTATGTATTTCCCATCTACATACCGTTCTTCACTTCTATTAACATACCTTTGGGTTCCCTCCATGGTCTTTAACATCTCAATAAAACCCATAAGCCTTTTATCCTTCGTACACAATCTTTGATTTTCTATATTAAACGTAAAATTTTTACTATAATTTATAGGAATATTATTATAATAGGATAATAAAAAATGATTGATATCCTTTAAAATATAAAGATTACTGGAAGTCATAGAGCTTAAACCTATTTTAAACTCGGCTGTAAGGTTATCACTCCACTGATTTTTATTTATATATACCTCTATTTTAGTTTCATCCTTATGTTTTTCATCTCCTAAAAGCATAGATAGTACATTTCTCTTATTTTTAAATTTACCTAGCTCCATAACCTCCTCTTCTCTTAAAAGAGGGTGATTTGCTAAGTCCTCAAGTGCTTTATAAAAGGTTGCCACTAAATGTTTACAACAATAATTTTCTTTTTTAAACTCATTATTCTCAAAATCGGAGCAACTACAGAAGGTAGAAAAAATACTTCTCCTTCCCGCATCCATCTCAATTTTTGTATGATATTCATTAAAAAGCTTCTCTGAAATCACATTCCCATCTATACTTATTAATTTATCTTCACTCATAATATCTACAGAAGAAACCAAATCATTATTAAGGACTCTTTGCCCACTTGCATGGTTTTTACCACTGGTTCCTTCATTAAATATTTGTAATATCATATCTTCTTTAAGCATAATTTCTCCCTAGTTCATTTTATTTTATCTTCTAATTATACCATAAACACAGAAAGAATATAAAACTTGCGTTCTATATTCTTTCCTTAAAGTCATTCCTATTTAAGTTGCTTTTTACAAATTCATGCCACTTTTTTAGTTCTTACAGCATCCCCACTAATAACTGACCCAGGGTATTTACAAAATTTAAATCCTCAAATTTAAATTCCTTAACTTTAATTGGAACTGTTAAATAAAGTATTCCACAAACAACCCCTGATTTAATTATAGGAACAACTAAAACAGAATTCCAATTTGGCATACCAGTCACCAAATCATAATCTATTATAGAATCCCAATCTATTATGCATTTACCTTGCTTATCTATAATTACAGACTCTATTATACCTTCACTATAACCTTTAACTTCAGTCCAATTTTCTTTAAAAATTCTTCTCCCGAATTTTTTAGTAATTTTATCTTCATTCACCATAAAAAACATACCATTTTGTGCCTCAGTGGTTTCAATTATTCTTCCAAGTGCATTGAATATTTTAGTTTCTAAATCACATTCAGCCTTAATAATCTCAATTAACTCCACCATAGCTAATACATTTCTTGAATCTTGAACTGCATTTCCTGATACTATTCCTGAGAGTTTATTAGTACCCTTCACGGTGCCAAGAAACTTATTCTCCCAGATTTGACATCTGTTTTTACCATTTGCTTTAGCCACATATAGTGCCTGATCAGCTTTTTCTACCAATTCCTGTTTCCATTCTCCATGACTCGGATAGGTGGCAATACCCATACTTACCGTTAATTCTCTTTTAGATCCTAGAACTCTCTTATTTTCAATACTCCATCTTATTCTTTCTGCGATTTCATTGGCAGAAGTTATATCAGTTTCAGGTAAAATAACAATAAATTCTTCTCCACCATATCTACCACATACATCCATCCTTCTAATTGAATCCATAACAATTTTGCTAACATCCCGCAGCACCGTGTCTCCGGTTTGATGACCAAACCTGTCATTGACACCTTTAAAATTATCCAAATCAAACATGATTATTGAGAATACTCCCTGGGTAACCTTAGCCTTTTCTATATTCTCTGATAATGCTTCCTCCAAGAAACGCCTTGTGAGTGTTCCTGTGAGTTTATCAATAGAAGAACTGATTTTGAGTAAATAGTTTTCCATAATAAAACTTATAAAGGAGGTTAATTCTAAACATTTCTTTAAACTATCTTCATTAAAATTATTTAGCACTCTTTCAGATTCCATATATAAATAACCCTTTATATTTTCTAGCTTATGTGCTTCATTTACTCTTATACCTTCCCCCTTAGTACTTCCTATATAACAATGATCCTTTCTTACAATTGGTATACACATTATAGATTTCATTCCACTAGGCATAAATCTTAACTCTATATTTTTTGTGTTATTAAAAGCTTCACTAACTAATATAGGATTCTTTGTTTCTCGTGATCTTTGTAGAATTAGTTTTATGTCTGTGATATCATGATTTCCATCACTGGACGCAACAACTGAGTATTCACTGCCATTTCCTTCAGAAATAATTAAGCTCCTAGTTGATAACACCATACTTGAAATAAGTTTTGTAATGGTGTCCAATATGTGCAGTGGCTCATCGCACATATTAGCAATTATGTCATTTATATTATTAATTCCCTCTGGCAGAATGGAACTATATATTTTTTGAGCTGATTCAATAAAATTCTTATTGTTTAATATTTCAGCAAATGCATGGTAATTGAACAACATTGCTAAATCCTTATTATTTGAAATTGT